>VSDC01000021.1:0-13688 GCA_047459275.1 Gemmatimonadota bacterium | reverse complement strand
CAGGACGACTCGCATATCAAGCGAAAAAGGGAACCGATTCTCCGGCCGAATCTACCCCCGCGGCGCACGACCGGTCCATGGCCATGCTCCTGGCCTGCCCGACCGAGCCTCTCGGACCCGTCACGCAAGTCCTCACCGATCCGCCAGCGCCTCCAGCAACTCCAGAACCTCCTCCGTCGATTCTACGAGCGCCGTCGCCGCGGTGTCGGGGCGCACCTCTTCGGCCGTGGCGACCAGGACCCCGTCGCCCCGGCCGCGAAGGGCACGGAACGCGTCCTCATCGGTGAGGTCGTCGCCGAAGAAGACGACGGGCGCCCGCGTCGTCTCCAGACCGAGCGCTTCGACGAGGAAGCGGATGGCCTGTCCCTTGTCCCAGTCGACCGCCGGCCGAACCTCGAGCACCCGTTTCCCCGTGGTGATCCGGACCCCGGCACGGTCGCCGCACGTGGCCAGAACCTCGCGCCGCACCCGCGCCACCTCCTCCTCGTCGCTGACCAGGCGGTAGTGCACGCTCAGCGTGATCCTCTTGTCCTCCAGCACCACCCCTTCCACCCCGGCGAGCCGTGCCCGTAGCTCCGCCGAGCACGCCGCGATCTGCGGCAACGCCTCGAGCGCCCCTTCGTGCACCTTCCGGAGCCCCGGACCCTCGATCTCCAGACCGTGGTTCCCGGCGTAATACACGCCCTCGAGCCCGACCCGCGACCGGATGTCCTCCAGTCCGCGCCCGCTTATCACCGCCACGTACGTGTCCGGGCGCGCCGCCAGCCGCGCCAGCAGCGCGCGCGTCCCCTCCGGGAGCACCGCCGCCTCGGGTCGAGGCGCGATCGGAAGCAACGTACCGTCGTAATCCAAAGCCACAAGCATACGCCCCGCCCGCCGCCGCGCCTCGCGCCACCCATCCAACAACGCCCTCGCGTGCGGCAGACCCACCCGTACGCCCCGATCCTCCAGCTCCATCGCCTCCTCGTAGATCTCCGGATCCGTCCTGGCGTAGAAGAGTAGAAGCGCACCGGGCGCGGGGCAAACGCCCCGCGGGTTTGTTGCCGGGGACCGGCGCCTCCGTTAACTTGAAGAGACCCGGCGAGCGACAATCACCCAAACCGTTGTCCTGCAATGCGTTCGATCACTATTGCCTGCGCTGCGGCGGTCGCACTGGGCATGACCGCCTGCAACGCCCGGTCGCCCGTCGCCTACGGCGACGCCAACGCCATCATCGTCCTGGCGGACGACTCCCTCTGGGCCGCCGTGGGAGACACGATGCACTCGGTGATGGAACCGCAGGTCTTCACGGTGCGGAACGAGCGCATGTTCGAGCTGACCCACGTCTCGCCGGCTGACCCGGCGTGGGCGAAGCTGCGGGAGTGGAAGCAGGTGCTGGTCATCGGCCGGGCGGATGACCCGTGGGTCGCGGACGTGACGAATGGTGCAGTCGTATCCGACCTTCCGGCCATCTACGAGAAGGCCGACATCTGGGCGCGGGGGCAGAGGGTCACCGCAGTCATCCTCCCCGACGAGGAGGTGGAGCGGGCTGTGATCGACCTCCTCCCGGAACTGCACGAGTTCTTCGCGAGCCGGTTCCGCCAGGGCGTGCTGGAGCGGATGTTCGTGAGCGGCGCCAACACCGCACGGCGGGATTCGCTGCGCGCTCACGCAGGCTTCGCGATCTTGCTCCCGAACGTCTATACCTACTCGCGCCTCGGCGAAGCGCACCGGTTCCTGAACGCCAACCGGGCCGCCGGCGATCGCGTGGATCGGTCCATCGTGGTGATGTGGCGCGATGGCGTGACGCCGTTCACGGCCGACCAGCTCCGTGCCTGGCGCGACAGCCTCGGCGCCCACGCCTACGAGTGGGGGCAGGTGGTCGACCGCAACCAGATGCGGAGCCGGGCGCTCGAGTCGTATGCCGATGGGTCGATCGAGGTGCAGGGCGTGTGGCTCGGCACGGACCCCACCTTCCCGATGGCCGGGCCGTTCTTGAGCCGTGCGATCGTCTGCCCCACGCAGAACCGGACGTACCTGATCGACGCGTTCCTGTACGCCCCCGCGAGGGACAAGTACGAGTACATTCTCCAGCTCCAGACGATCCTGGATTCGTTCGAGTGCGGATCTTGAGCGCATGTCTTTCGTCCACCTGCACACGCACAGCGAATACTCCCTCCTCGACGGCGCGAACCGGATCGGCGACCTGATCCGGCGCGCCGCCGAGTTCGAGATGCCCGCCCTCGCGCTGACGGACCACGGGTGCATGTACGGCGCGTGGGAGTTCTACCAGCAGGCGGCGAAGACCCCGGTCAAGCCGATCCTGGGGATGGAGGCGTACGTCGCGCCCGGGGACCGGCGGGACAAGACCACGCCGAAGGGAGGGCGACCCTACTACCACCTCGTCCTCCTCGCCCGCGACCTGCAGGGATACCGGAACCTGGTCAAGCTCACCTCGATCGGGTTCATGGAGGGCTTCTATCACCGGCCGCGCATCGACCGGGAAGTCCTCCGCGAACACTCCGAGGGGCTGATCGTGACGTCGGCGTGCCTCGCGGGAGAGATCGCGCACCACCTCCTGGAGGATCGGTGGGATCAGGCGCGGGAAGTGGCCTCGTGGTACGCCGAGGTGTTCCCGGGGCGCTACTACCTCGAGGTCCAGGCGCACGACAGCGAAGGGCAGCAATCCCTCAACGAGCGCATCTTCCGCCTCGCCGACGAGCTGGGGCTCCCCGTCGTCGCAACGAACGACGCCCACTTCCTGCGGCCCGAGGACCACGACGCCCACGACGTCCTGCTCTGCATCGGGCTGGGCAAGGATCGGGACGACCCCAACCGCATGCGCTACGACCGCGGGCTCTACTTCAAGTCCGCGCAGGAGATCGCGGAGCGGTTCCCCGACCGGCCCGACGTCCTGGAGAACACGCTGGCGATCGCCGACTCGGTGAACCTCTCGTTCGAGAAGCGTTACTACGTCCCGAAATTCCCGCTCCCGGAGGGCGTCCCGGACGAGAAGACACTACTCAGGCAGATCACCTTCGAGCGCGCGCGGAAGCGCTTCGGCGACCCGCTTCCGCCCGAGATCCAGGAGCGGCTCGAGTACGAGCTGAGCGTCATCAGCAACGAGCGCGCGGACTACGCCGGTTACTTCCTCATCGTCCAGGACTTCATCAACTGGGCGAAGGACCATGGGATCCCCGTCGGCCCCGGGCGCGGCTCGGCGGCGGGCTCGCTCGTCGCGTACGTGATCGGGATAACGGACGTCGACCCCATCCAGTTCGACCTGCTCTTCGAGCGCTTCCTGAACCCCGACCGCGTGTCGATGCCCGACATCGACATCGACTTCTGCTACGAGCGGCGCGGCGAGGTCATCGAGTACGTGCGGCAGAAGTACGGGAAGGAGTCGGTCGGGCAGATCATCACCTTCGGAACGATGAAGTCGAGGGCGGTGATCAAGGATGTGGGGCGCGTCCTCGGCTTCGAGCCGGCCGAGACCGACCGGCTGGCGAAGCTGGTGCCCAACTCGCCCGCCTTCTCCCTCACCGTTGCCGAGGCGGTCGAGCAGATCCCCGAGCTGCGGGAGCTCTACGCCAGCGATGAGCGCGTCCGGAAACTCATCGACTACGCCAAGGTGCTCGAGGGGCTCTCGCGCCACGCGAGCGTCCACGCGGCCGGAGTCGTGATCGCCCCCGGGCCGCTGCACCACTACGTCCCCGTCTGCACGCAATCGACGCGCGGCGCCGGCGCCGGCTCGGACGAGGACACCGTGATCGTGACCCAGTGGGACATGATCGCGCTCGAGCAGGCCGGGATGCTCAAGATGGACTTCCTCGGCCTCAAGACGCTCACGGTGATCCACGACGCGGTGCGCTGGATCCGGGAGCGGCACGGCGCGTTGCGTCACCCCGTGACCGGCGAGGAGTATGAGCGGATCGAGGATGTGCCGCTGGATGACGCGGGGGTCTACGAGATGCTCGCCCGGGGCGGCACGTCGGGCGTGTTCCAGTTCGAATCCGCGCTCGCGACGGAGAAGCTCCGCGCCATGCGGTGCGACCGCTTCGAGGACCTGGTCGCGACGAACGCGCTGATCCGCCCGGGCCCGCTCGACAGCGGGATGACGGACGTATTCATCCGCCGCAAGCTGGGCCGCGAGCCGGTGCGCTACCCGCACCCCAAGCTGCACGACGTCCTGGAGCCGACCTACGGCGTCATTACCTACCAGGAGCAGCTCATGCGCATCGCGCAGGTGCTGGCCGGCTTCACCCTGGCCGAGGCGGACGTCCTGCGCAAGGCGGTCGGGAAGAAGGACGCGGAGCTGATCCGCCAGGAGATCGGGAAGTTCGTCGAGCGCGCGATCGCGAACGGGATCGACGAGAAGACGGCCCGGGAACTGGGCGAGCAGATCGAGACGTTCGGCCGTTACGGGTTCAACCGGTCGCACAGCGTGGCGTACGCGCTGCTCAGCTACCAGACCGCGTGGCTCAAGCGGTACTATCCGGCGGAATTCATGGCGGCGCTCCTCTCCTCGGTGGTGGACAAGACGGACGATGTGGTGAAGTATATCGGGGAGTGCCGCGAGCTCGGGCGGTACATCCCGGACCGTCCGGGCGGGATCGAGGTGCTCCCGCCCGACGTGAACCAGTCCGGCTGGAAGTTCACGCCGGTTTCGGACAACCAGATCCGCTTCGGGCTGGGCGCGGTGCGCGGTGTGGGCGAAGGCGCCGTGCGCGCCATCCTGCAGGCCCGGGAGGACGGCGGCCCGTTCCGCTCCCTCTTCGATCTGGTCGACCGCGTCGACCTTCGGGCCGTAGGCAAGCGAACGCTCGAGGCGCTGATCCTGGCGGGCGCATGCGATTCGCTCGCGACGCGGCTCCCCTCCGGGGCGCCGCACCGGGCCCAGCTCGTGGCGGGGCTGGACGACATCGTGCGGGAGGTGCAGCTCCGGGCGCAGGAACGGGAATCGGGTCAGGCCTCGCTCTTCGACGCCCTCGACGGCGGCGCAGGAGCGGCGACGCAGGAGCTGCGCCCCGAACCGAAGCTCCCGGACGTCGAGCCGTGGCCCGAATCGGAGCGGCTCGCGAAGGAGAAAGAGATCCTGGGCTTCTTCATCAGCGGCCATCCGCTGGACAAGTTCCGTGAGGAGGTGCGCATCTTCGAGCACGTCAACACGGCCAACCTGAAGGAGCACCGGGACCAGAAGATCGAGCTGGCCTGCGTCATCACGGGCGTCAGCCGGCAGATCTCGCGGCGCAACGGGAACGAGTGGGGCCGCATCACGGTGGAAGACTTCCACGGCACCGCCACCGTGCTGGCGTTCGGCGATGCGTGGGAGCGTTGCCGCCACCTCCTCGTCCAGGACGCGCCGGTCCTGATCTTCGGGAACGTGTCCGGCCGGGACCGTGACGAGGACGATCCGCCGATCTTCCTCGACGACGTCATGCCCCTCGCCGAGGTGCGCAAGTCGGACGCGATCGCGCTCGAGCTCTGGTTGCCGCCGGGCGGGGACGTGGCCACGATCGAGGCGGCGACGCGGGCCTTCCGCGCCAACCCCGGCGCCTCGCCCATATACGTGCGCTGGACGCCATCCGGCGCGGCGAACGGCGGCGACGGCGCAGCGGGGAACGGCGGCCCAACGAACGGCGCCGGAGCCCGCGCGAACGGCGGCAATGGCCGGCACGACTCCGGCGAGCGGCGCTTCCGCTCGCGCAGCATCACGGTCACGCCGAGCGAGGCGCTCGTGGAGGAACTGCGCGCCCTCTTCGGGGTCGACCACGTACGACTCGTCAAGACGTGAGGAACAGGGGGAGGATGAGCGCCCCACAATTGGATTTCGAGAAGGGGATCCGGGAGCTCGAAGAGCAGATCGCTCGCCTGCAGGAGCTCGCGCGGAAGAGTGGACTGAACGTGGCCGACGAGATCGCGATCTTGGAACGGAAACTCGAGCAGCTCAAGGCCGAGACGTATCGGCACCTGTCCCCGATCGAGCGGGTCCAGCTCGCGCGGCACCCCAGGCGCCCGTACACGCTCGATTACATTGCCCGGATCTTCACGGATTTCATCGAGCTGCACGGCGACCGCACGTTCCGCGACGACGCGGCGATCGTGGGCGGCTGGGCGCGCCTGGATGGCCGGACGGTCATGGTGATCGGGCACCAGAAGGGGCGCGACATGAAGGAGAACCTGAAGCGCAACTTCGGGATGCCGCACCCGGAGGGGTACCGGAAGGCGCTCCGCCTGATGCAGCTCGCCGAGAAGTTCGGCCACCCGATCATTACGCTGATCGACACGCCTGGCGCCTACCCCGGGATCGGCGCCGAGGAGCGCGGTCAGGCCGAGGCGATCGCGCGCAATCTGCGGGAGATGGCTCGCCTGCGGGTCCCGACCATCTCCGTCGTGATCGGGGAGGGTGGTAGCGGCGGCGCCCTCGCCCTGGGCGTGACCGACCGCATCCTCATGCTCGAGAATGCGATCTACAGCGTGATCTCGCCGGAGGGGTGCGCCGCGATCCTCTGGAAGACGAACGAGGCCAAGGACAAGGCGGCGGCCGCGCTGAAGCTGACCGCCGCGGACCTTCAGGCGCTGGGCGTCATCGACGACGTGGTCCCCGAGCCCGTGGGCGGCGCCCACGCCGACTGGGATGCCGCGGCCGCCGCGCTCGCGGAGGCGCTCGGCCGCCACCTGGCGGAGCTGTCCGGCACACCGCCGGACGTGCTGATCGAGCGGCGCCTCGAGAAATACAGTCGCATGGGAGAATGGCGCGCGGTGCCGGTCGGGGCGTGATCCGCCGCGTCACGGCCGTGCGCGCCGCACCTCCCGATATCGACGAGAAGGAGGGCCGACCGTGGCCCAGATCGTTGAAGTCAGTTTCAAAGGCAACCGCCGAGGCTATTTCCTCGCGAACGGTGAGCCGATCCGGTTGAACGGCTACGTCGTGGTCGAGGCCGACCGCGGCGAAGACCTGGGACGGGTCACGGCGACCGGCGCGATTGCGGAACGCAAGTGCGCCGGCTGCACGAGCGGTTGCGCAGCACCGGTCCCGGAGAAGCGCGTGCTGCGCGAGGCGCGCTCCGAGGACCTCGAGCGCCTCCAGATGCTCCGCGCGGACGAAGACCGGGTCCGGCGGATCACCCGCGAGCGGGTTCAGAAATTCGGCCTCAAGATGAAGGTCACCGAGGCCGAGTGGCAGTTCGACCGGAACAAGCTGACGATCTACTTCACGGCCGAGCGTCGCGTCGACTTCCGCGAGCTGGTTCGCGACCTGGCGCGAACGTTCCGGACTCGCATCGAGCTGAAGCAGATCGGTGTGCGGGACGAGGCGGCCCTCCTCGGCGGCGTGGGCCGGTGCGGCCGCGAGCTGTGTTGCTCGACGTGGCTGCGCGAGATCAAGCCGGTCAGCCTCCAACTGGCCAAGGACCAGCGGCTGTCGCTGAATCCGGCGCAGATCTCCGGCTGCTGCGGCCGTCTCATGTGCTGTCTGACCTACGAGCACGAGGCCTACTTGCAGGCCCGGAAGAAGTTCCCGCGCGAGGGGAAGACGCTCGTCACGCTGCACGGGCGAGAGAAGGTCGTCAGCGTGGACATCTGGCGCGAGCGCGTGCTCCTCAAGGCGGAAGACGGTACTCGCAGGATCGTGGAGCTGGCAGAGCTCAAGAACGAAGTCGCCCGCGCGGCGCAACAGGCGGATGGGTCGGCGAACAACGACAATAGGGAGCAGGGGCGGAAGCGGTGAGCAGTCGTAAGGACTTCTACATCACAACGGCGATCGACTACGCGAACGGCCCGCCGCACATGGGCCACGCGCTCGAGAAGATCGGCGCGGATGCCATGGCCCGGTACCGCCGGTTGAAGGGCGAGCGGGTTCATTTCTTGATCGGAATGGACGAACACGGCCTCAAGGTGCTGCAGAGCGCCGAGGCGTCCGGGGTCTCGCCGCAGCAATGGGTCGACCGGATCGCGGGACTCTTCCGCGACATGTGGGAGCGGCTCGCGATCAGCAACGACGACTTCATCCGCACGACGGAGCCGCGCCACCACCGGGCCGTGGATGCGATGATCCGGCGCATGCAGGCCGCCGGCGACCTCTACAAGGGCTCGTACGCGGGCTACTACTGCGTCGGATGTGAAGCGTTCAAGCGCGAAGACGAGCTGATCGAGGCGCCCGGAGACGACGCCGGGCCGTCCTGGCGCTGCCCGATCCACCCGACCCGCGAGGTCGTGTGGATGGAAGAGGAGAACTGGTTCTTCCGCCTCTCGCGATACCAGGAGCCGCTCCTCCGCCTCCTGGACGAGAGACCGGACTTCGTCCAGCCGGAGATCCGGCGCAACGAGATCCGGAACGTCATCGAGGGCGGGCTGGAGGACATCTCCGTCTCCCGCGCGCGCCTGCCCTGGGGCGTGCCGTGGCCCGGCGATCCCGACCAGACGGTCTACGTCTGGATCGATGCCCTGACCAACTATCTGTCGGCCATCGGCTTCCCGGACGAGTCCTATCGCGAGTACTGGCCTGCGGATGTCCACGTTGTCGGCAAGGACATCACGCGCTTTCATTGCATCTACTGGCCGGCCATGCTCATGAGCGCCGGGATCGAGCTTCCTCGGAGCGTGTGGGGTCACGGCTTCATCACCATCGGCGAAAGGAAGCTCTCGAAGTCCGAAGGCGTGACGGTGACGCTCGAGGCGGCGGTCGAACGCCACGGCCCCGATGCGCTCCGGTACTACCTCTTGCGGGAGATCCCCTGGAACGGCGACGGCGAGTTCTCCTGGGAGCGATTCGACGAGCGCTACACCGCCGATCTCGCGAACAATCTGGGCAATCTCGCCAACCGGGTCCTGTCGCTCGTCGAACGTTATCGTGAGAACGTGGTCCCGGCCGGGGAACGGACCGCGCTCGACCGGAGCATGGCCGAGGTGCTCGACCACTACCGCACCGCGATGGATGCGAACCTGCTCCACCACGGTGCCGCCGCGGCCATCGACCTCGCCGACGCCGCGAACGGATTCATCGAGGAACGGGCGCCCTGGAAGCAGGCACGCGACCCGCAGCAAGCGGCAGAGCTCGACGCCACGCTGGCCTCCCTCGCCCGCGCCGTCACCGCGCTCTCGTCGCTGCTGTTCCCGTTCATGCCGCGGAAGATGACGGAGCTGGCGAACCGGTTCGGCTTCGACTCGCCGCCGCCCCTCGACCAGCTCCTCACCCTCGACCTCGCGGGCCGGCGAGTCGAGCGGGGAGAGGTCCTCTTCCCGCGCGAATCGTCACAATAAGTTCCGTCTTGTGAAAATAATTCACGGGGCGCGGCCCCAACGCCGCGCCCCGATAGTCCTTATGTCATTGTACCACAATATCTTGGATATTTCGACGAGGCAGGAACGAGGTTTGCCGCGCGCAAGTGCGGATTACAGATTCTCTTGACACCTGCCGATCATCAGGATTATCGTGGCGCCCGTGTCCCCATCTGCGACAGCGGAAGCAGGGTGAGCGGCGCAGCCGAGCGACCTCTGCATCCGAGCGAGCGGAGCCACTGCTTCACCATCCCGAGGGCATCATGGCTCGACGGCGCTGGACGCTGCTGATCATGTCAGACGACCAGACCTCCGTGCGTCAGTATCATCTGTCGCGCGAGCTGGTTCGCATCACCATTGCGGCGAGTCTGCTCATCCTATCGGTCCTGACATCGCTCGCGGCCGGCTTCTTCGTGCGGCAGGGCCAACGCATGCGCGCCGAGCGGCTGGAGCGGGAGAACAGTTTGCTGACGGCGGAGGTCCAGACGATCCGGAATCGGCTGGCGACGCTGGAGCAGTTGCTGCAAGAGCTGACGGTCAAGGACGAGAAGTACCGGCTGCTGGCCGGGCTGGATCCGATCGACGAGGACGTTCGCAAGGCTGGTATCGGTGGTCCGGGTACGGCCACGCTGACGGGGAGCGAGCTGTACCGGATCTCGCCGGAGAAGGGTGAGCTGGCGTTCTCGACGGCATACGACTTGAATGCGATGATCCGCCGCGCGGAGCTCCTGGCCCAGAGCTGGTCGGAGGCGACGTCGGCTCTGGAGGCGGAGCACGAGCGCCTGGCTTCGGTCCCGTCGATCCAGCCGGTCGTGGGGTACGTGTCCAGCGCGTTCACGAAGAGCCGCTGGCACCCGATCCTCAACCGCGCGCGTCCGCACGAGGGGGTCGACATCGCCGCGCCGCCGGGCACGCCGATCCTGGCGGCTGCGCGGGGCCGGGTGACGTTCGCGGGGATGAACGGTGATTACGGGTGGATGGTCGAGATCGACCATGGGAACGGGCTGGTGACGCGCTACGCACACATGCTGAACCGGCCGCCCGTGACCCGTGGGCAGCGGGTGGAGCGGTGGCAGAAGATCGGCGAAGTCGGCGCGAGCGGCCTGGCGACGGCGCCGCACCTGCACTACGAGGTGCTGAGGAACGGCGTGCCGATGAACCCGAACTCGTACTTCTTCGACGCGTCGAAAGACTGAGCACCAGGTCGATCGGGACCCCGCTTCGACGACTATGAGCGCCCCAACGGGCGCTTTTTTGTTGGCCGGTTGCAATGGGATGGATTGCAGTATTGTGGGCAGCACTCCTGCTGCCGCCCGGTTCGAGTGGAGTGGGCGGGGTGCTGGGCCGGATCGAAGTGATAGAGCCGCGGGGCGGGCCGCGGGTGATCTACCGCTCGATGTCCACTCCGTCTCTGGTGGCGGTGCGATTGTCGGTCCCGGTGGTGGAGTGGCCGGGGACGAGAGGCGCGGCCCGATTGCTCCAGTCGCTGGCCCGCGGCGACCTCGAGAGCGGCGCCGCGGCGATCGGCGCCCGGGTCGAGCTGGAGAGCACGCCGACTCACGCTGTTTACACCATCGTGGGCCCGGCCGAGAGCTTCGAGACCATGGCCGCGCTGTTGCAACGGGCGGTGTCGGCGCCGGCGCTCTCGGAACGCGGTCTCGCGGCGTTTCAGGCCCGGTCCGAGCAAGCGGCGCTCGCCGCCCTCGAGCTGCCCCACACGCGCGTCCACCTCGCGCTGAGGGCGTCGCTCTTCGCTGCAACGGATGCCTCCGACGCCCCACCGACGCCCGATCGTCTCGATGCGGAGCACGTGGAGTGGTTCTGGCGCCGCTACTACGTTCCCGAGCGAATGACTGCGGTCGTGGTCGGTGCCGTTCCGATCGCTGAAGTGATCTCGGCGTTCGAGGGGTGGAGCACGCCTCCGCCTCCCACCCTCCCACCGGAGCCGGCCGAGTCCGTCGACCCGCCTCGCACCGAGGCCGTGGCGAGGTGGGTAGGGATCGCGTGGCCCGTCTACGGCCACGACCCCGCGACGCTCGCGGTCGCATCGGCGCTGGTGACCGACCGCCTGGCCGGGACCGGCCTGGCCCGGGCGCGCGCCGAGCTCCTGTGGGAACCCGATCGACTCGGCTTCGTCGTGGTCGGCTCCGCGCTGCCCGGCTCGCAGGGGAACCCCGCCCGGATCCTGCGGGAAGCGGTCGAAAAGGCCGCCGAAGAAGTGACCGGCGACGAGGTCGCCGCCGCGCGCCGCGCCCTGTACCACGCGCTGCTGTACCAGGCCCGCACGCCGCAGGGGCTCGCCTCGTTGATCGGACGATTCGCGGATTGCGCCGGCGACCCGCTCGGCGCTGTCCGCTTCCTCGACGCCGTCCTCGGCGTCGATGAAGCCCGCGTCGAGGCCGCGCTGCGGGACCTCGTGCGGGCGTCGCCTTCCATCGTGGAGGTCGGGCCGTGAACGGGGGCGATCGCCCCTCGCGCGGCACCCTCCTCCGGCTCACCCCCGGCGCCATCGGCACACTCGCACTCGGCGCGGCCCTCGGCCTCGGCGCGCCCGCCGCGGCCGACGCCCAATCCCGGCTCGCGGTTCTCCGGGAACCCGACGCCATCGCCGTCGGCCTCGCGATCGTGCTCAACTCCGGCAGCCCGTGGGAGCTGGACTCCGAGGCGGGGCTCGCGCCCCTCGCCGCTCTCGCCGCGATCGAGCAGGTCCGCCCGCAGCTCCAGGCGATCGGCGGGCGCGCCCGCATCGAGTGCCACGCCGCGGCCACGGTGGTCACCGTCCACCTCCCCGCGACCACGTGGCGTCTCGGCGCGCTCCTGTTCCAGGATGCGCTCTTCGACCAGCGCATCTCGACCGAGGCGATCGAGCGCGGCCGGGCCGAGCTCCTCCGCATGCTCGAGGCACAGGACCCGTTCACCGCGGGTCTGCGAGAGGCTCTCGGCCGCGCCCTCTTCGGCCACGGCCATCGCTGGGCACGCCCGCCGTGCGGGAGGCCCGAGGCGGTCCGTGAGCTCACGGAAGCCGACGTGCACCGAATCCGCCTGTCCCGGTTCCGCCCCGAACGCGCCGCCGCCGCGATCGTCGGGCCCGTCGCGGACACCGAAGCGCGCGCGATCCTCGCCGGGTTCGCGTCCGACGACGGCCTACCCCTCCTCGTCCCCATCCCCGAGTCGGCCGAGGGGGAAGGGCGCGTCCACGTCCCGAGCTCGACCGTCACGACCTGGGTCGCGATCGCCTACCCCTTCGACAGAGACACCGACCTCGAGGCGCTCCGGCTCCTCGGCTTCTATGTCCGTGAGTCCCTCGGCCCGACGGCCGCTCGCCCGGACGTCTACGACGTCTCGACCGCGATCGAACGGCACGGCGACGGCGGCTGGCTCACGATCTCCCTCGTCACGCTCCCCGAGACCGCCTCGGCACGCGAAGACGAGCTGCGCGCCCTCGTCCGCGAAACGGCCACGACCCCCCTTCCCGACGCGCGATTCGATGCGTTGATGCGCCGATACCGCGGCGCTCGCATGCTGGACCTGGCCACGCCCGAGGCCCGCGCCCTCGATGCCGCCCTCGACCTCTTCTTCGACCAACGCGTCCGGACGACCGATTCTCGGATCGACGCGCTCACCCCGGGCCGCCTCCGCCGCGCGGCCGCGGCGCTCCAACCCCCCGTCGCCGCGAGCCTTGGACCGATTGGATCCGATCGGGCCGCCAAACCTTGAAAAAGAAGGGCCAACCCTTTACTATGCTTGGTATTGGCCACCCTTATCATCCGGAGATTCGTCGATGAAACGACTGAAGTGGGTCCTCGTCACGGCTTTCGGTGGAGCGATGCTCGGCGCGTGCGGCAGCGGCGAGGTCATCGTTCAGGCCGAGACCACGAACGTCGAGACCGGAGAGGCGATCGCGCTCCAGGGCCTCGTGGTCCAGCTCCTCCCCTTCGATCGTGACCAGGTCTTCGACTCGCTCGCGCAGGCGTATCCGGAGCCCGAGCCGCCGATCCCGGACACCATCATCAAGCTCCAGGATGCGGTCGCGCAGGCGCAGGACGAGTGGCGTGCGATCGAGGCGCGCTGGATCACCGCGCGCGACAGCCTCAAGCAGATCTCCGACCGGATGCAGGGTTTGAGCCGCGCCCAGGCGGAGTACCGGGTCCTCTACGCCGACTTCAACTCCCTCGAGCCCCAAGTGGAGCGGCTGCAGCGCGAGAACGAGCGGGCTTTCGCCCGTTTCGACCAGCTGCAGAAGGAACTGGTCGTGATGGCGCAGCAGGTCAGGCTGCGCCGCCAGGAATGGGAAGACGAGGCCTTCGCCTCCGTCGACTCGATCTTCGCCGCCCTGATCAAGCAGGCGAAGCGCGAGCCCGTGGAGGACACGACCGACGCGACCGGCCTGGCCCGCGTCTACGTCAAGCCGGGACAGTGGTGGGTGCACG
>VSDC01000369.1:0-2917 GCA_047459275.1 Gemmatimonadota bacterium | reverse complement strand
CCTCGCTCCCTTCCGGTCACGCCGCGATGAGGCGTCTCACGAAGTAGCCCACGAGGACGATCGGGGCGATTACGAACACCGCGAGCTTCAGGACCGCGCCGACGACTGCGGTGGATCCCGTGAACAGGGCGCCCATCAGCAGGATCGCGAACATTGCCGCGGTCCCGGCCACGGCCACCGGGAGCCCGACCATGAAGATCAGGACCATGATGACGGCCCCCAGTCCGAGGACGCCCAGCGCCGGCAGCACGAGCATGGCGAACGCCACCAGGGCCGGCACGAGCAGGACGAGAAGGGCGAGGCCGGCGAGGAACAGACAACCGGTACGGACGAAGCCCGGCCGATCGGCGCCGGTCGTGCGATTCGTGTTCATCATGAGCTCTGTTCGTCGAGTGGTGTCGAACGACGCCGGGCCCTACGAAGCTCCCGATGTCGGGGTTTCACGACCCGGCCCGTACTGGCGGCAGGATGGCGCTCTGCGTAGACTTCCGGCGACCGCGCTCGCGGCCGCCACGCTCGCCGCGACCACGGGGACCGGAAAGGCGGACGACGACGTGAAGCCGACGAAGATCGTTTGTGTGGGGCGAAATTACGTCGCCCATGCCCGGGAGCTAGGGAACGACGTGCCGGAGCAGCCGCTTATCTTCCTGAAGCCGCCTTCGGCGGTCGTGGCCGACGGCGAGCCCATCGTGATCCCGAGCGTCTCCGGCAGGGTGGAGCACGAGGGCGAGATCGCGGTGGTCATCGGGCGGCGCGCGCGTCACGTCTCGGAGGCCGAAGCCCTCGCCGTGGTGCACGGCGTCGCCCCGCTCAACGACGTGACGGCACGCGACCTCCAGCGCACGGATGGCCAGTGGACGCGGGCGAAGGGGTTCGACACGTTCTGCCCGATCGGGCCGGTGTCCCCCCTGCCGGACGACTGGAGGGAGCTCGAAGTGGTCTGCCGTGTGAACGGTGAAGTGCGCCAGCACGGGCGGGCCTCCGAGATGGTGTTCGGGATCCCGGCATTGATCGCGTATGTGAGTCGGGTGATGACGCTTGAGCCCGGCGATGTCATCGCGACGGGGACTCCCGAAGGCGTGGGCCCGTTCCACCCCGGCGACGTGGTCGAGGTCGAGCTGGCGGGCCGCGGGCGGGTGCGCAACCCGGTGATCGCCGAGGAACTCTGAGGCTTTACTCTCGACGGAGGCGGAGCGCGCAGGGCGCTCCGGGATGCTCTCGATCCATGACGACGACCATGAAGCTCGAGCTCGCGGAGCGTTTCCGCACTTTCCCGACGTACCCGCTCGCGGATGTGCCCCAGATCAAGAGGGAACTGGCGGCGCGAGGCGTGGATGTGATCGACCTGGGCGCCGGCGATGCCGATCTCGCACCTCCGCCCGCGGCGATCGAAGCGTTGAGCCGGGCCGCGCAGGAACCGGCGATGAGCCGCTACCCGTTCCAGCTCGGGCTCCCGGCGTTCCGCGAGGCGGTGGCCGCGTGGATGGAGCGGCGCTTCGGGGTGCGGCTGGATCCGTACAAGGAGATCCTCCCGATCATCGGCTCGAAGGAGGGGATCGCGCACCTCGCCTTCTGCTACGTCGGCCCCGGGGATCGGACGATCGTCCCCGACCCCGGCTACCAGCCCTACGTCGGCGGGACGCTCCTGGCGGGCGGCGAGCCGTATCCCGTCCCGCTGCGTCCCGAGAACCGCTTCCTGATCCCGCTCGACGAGATCCCGGCCGAAGTGGTGGAGCGGACGAAGATCCTTTACCTGAACTATCCGAACAATCCCACGGCTGCCATTGCCCCGCGGGAGTACCTCGAGGAGGCCGTGGCCTTCTGCCGCCGGCACGGGATCGTGCTGGTCTACGACAACGCGTACAGCGAGATCGCTTTCGACGGGTATCGGCCTCCGAGCATCCTCGAGATCGATGGGGCGCGAGAGGTGGCGATCGAATTCCACTCCTTCTCGAAGACGTACAACATGACGGGGTGGCGGCTGGGCTGGGCGGCGGGGAGCGAGGAGATCATCGTCGCACTCTCGCGCGTGAAATCGTTCATCGATACGGGCGCGTTCCTGGCGGTGCAGGCCGCGGGGAAGGCCGCGCTCGAGAGCTGGGAATCGTGGGTCTCGGAGAACGTCGCGGCGTTCAGGGAGCGCAGGGATGCCGCGGTCGAGGCGTTGCGCGCGGTGGGATTCGACGTGGCCATGCCTTCGGCGACGATGTACCTGTGGGTGCCGACGCCGGGCGGGGTCGCCTCGGAGCCGTTCGCGCGGCGGGCGCTCTTGGAGCAGGGCGTGGTGATCATGCCCGGCGCCGCGCTGGGCGCCGGCGGCGAAGGATTCTTCCGTGTCGCACTGACGCAGCCGCCCGATCGGCTCCGCGAGGCGGCCAGGAGACTCGGGTCATTGCTCTGACGGTCCGGAACTGGCATCCGGAGGGCGGGTTAGAATAGACATCATGAAAGCGACCGCCCCGCTTCACCCACCCGTTCGATCCTCACCACCGCCGCCCTCCACGGACGACGGGCGCAAGCTTCGCCTTGCGCCGAGGGTGTCGTACCGGCGCGCGTACCTGATCGGGCTCGGGCTGTCGCTCGTCTTTCACATCCTGATCCTCCTGATCGCGTGGCGGACCCGGCTCGTGCCGGTCCCGGCCGTACGGCCGTACGCACCCGTTGTTGCGATGGGCGGGGAGCGATCCGTGATGCGGGTCGAGCGGATCGTCGTGGTGCCCGATGCTCCCGCCGGAGACGAGGCCCCCGAGCCGGTGGAACGGGAGGAGAGGCAGGAACGGGAAACGGAGCCGGGGTTCGAGGTGGACGCCGGCGGGGCGGAGGCCGCGCCGGCGCCGGCCCCGTCGGCGCTGGAGCGGCTACGCCCGCGGATGGGCGATCCGCGCCTCTGGACCCGGCCGGAGCTCCCGCCGCCCGA
>VSDC01000368.1:0-2919 GCA_047459275.1 Gemmatimonadota bacterium | reverse complement strand
TTGCACTGGTCATGTATTGATCGTCTACGCCGCCTGGTTTTCTTCGCCCCGGCGCTGATGCTCGGAGGGCCTGCGCCCATGTCCCCCGGCGCCCGCCCGCATCGACTCGCGCTGTCTCCCCTTCTCGGTGCGTCGGCCTGGTGGTACCCCGGCCGCCGACCCGCGGTCCGGCCCCGACGTCTGCTTGATGCACCTCCGGGGGATCGCTAATTTTACCAAATTGTGTACGCTCCGATACCCCGACGCGAATTTCTCCCGGTATAGCCGTGCTTCTTTCGGATTTGATCACGCCGGAGCGGATCAAGATCCCGCTCGTCGCACGCGAGAAGGACGAGATCCTGCGGGAGCTCGTCGAGCTCGTCACCCGGGGTGACCGGATCGACGATCCAGACGACGTGCTCCGCGCCGTGCGGGAGCGCGAGGCGGTCCTCTCGACCGGGATCGGCAACGGCGTCGCGATCCCTCACGGAAAGTCGCCGGCCGTCCCGGAGCTGCGGATGGCGGCGGGCACGACCGCCGAGCCCGTCGACTTCGATGCGCTCGACGGCCAGCCCGTACGCCTGTTCTTCCTCCTCGTCGGTCCGGAGAGCGCGGCTGGGGCGCACATCAAGGCATTGAGCCGGATCTCCCGGCTGGTCCGCAGGGAAGACGTCCGGGCCAAACTCCTCGCGGCGAGGAACGCCAGGGAGTTCTACCGCGCGCTCAGGGACGCGGAAGGGGTGTGAAAGGGCGGCTCGGCGCTTACGTTCCCGCCCTGTGCTGGGCGGGCGTCGTGGCGTACGTGGGCGGGATGGATGATCCGCTTGGGCCGACAGTCGATCTGCCGATCGACAAGGTGGCCCATTTCTTCTTGTACGGCGTGCTCGGCTCACTTGCGGCATGGGGCTGGCAGCGTGCTGGTCGATGGCCGGCGTGGTGGCAGTTGATCCTTGCCGTCTGGCTGTTGGGAGCCTGGGATGAGTGGCGTCAGGTTCGCGTCCCCGGACGGTCCGCCGAGATCGCGGATTGGATCGCGGACGCCGTCGGCGCTCTCACCGCGTTCGCAGTGACCCGAGCGTTCGTGGGGACGGCCAGGGAAAGGGACGGAAATGAGTCTGAGTCTCTCGACCTCGCTCCGTAGCAGCCAGGTTGGGACGCTGCGCCGGGAGGATGTGGGGTCGCAGGTACGGTTGACGGGGTGGGTTCACCGCCGGCGCGATCTCGGAGGATTGGTCTTCGTCGAGCTGCGCGACCGTTCGGGGCGGGTGCAGCTCTCGTTCGGCCCGGATTGGACCCCGTCCGAGGTGCTCGAACGCGCCGGGCGGCTGCGGCAGGAGGACGTCATCGCCGTGGAGGGCGAGGTGGTTGCGCGCCCGGAAGGCACCGTGAACCCCGACATGGCGACGGGCGAGGTCGAGGTCCACGTGACCGGACTCCAGGTCCTGGCCGAGGCGGACACGCCGCCGATTCCGGTCGCCGCCGCGCCGGGCGAGGAGCTGCCCGCGGAGGAGCTGCGCCTGCGCTACCGCTACCTCGACCTGAGGCGCGAGGACATGCAGCGCGCCTTCGGGACCCGGCACCGGGCGATGCAGATCGTGCGGCGCTACCTCTCGGAGCAGGGGTTCTGGGAGATCGAGACGCCGATGCTGACGCGGCGCACGCCCGAGGGCGCCCGCGACTACCTGGTCCCGAGCCGGATCCACCCCGGCGAGTTCTACGCGCTGCCGCAGTCGCCGCAGCTCTACAAGCAGCTCCTCATGGTCGCCGGCTACGACCGGTACTTCCAGATCGCGCGCTGCCTGCGCGACGAGGACCTGCGCGCCGACCGGCAGCCGGAGTTCACCCAGATCGACGCCGAGATGTCCTTCGTCGACGAAGAGGACGTCTTCCGCATCGGCGAAGGGATGATCGCCACGCTCTGGCGCGAGATCCTCGGCGTCGAGCTCGAGGTGCCGTTCCCGCGGCTCACCTACCGCGAGGCGATGGAGCGCTTCGGGACCGACAAGCCGGACCTCCGGTTCGGGATGGAGTTCCAGGACGTCACCGAACTGCTGCAGGCATCCGAGTTCCGGCTCTTCCAGGAGACGAGAGGCACCGCACTCCGCATCAAGGGTATACGAGCACCTGGTGGTGCATCGCTCTCGCGCAAGGAGCTCGATGCCCTCGCCGATGTTGCGAAGGCCGCGGGCGCGGCCGGGGCCCTCTGGGTGCGGCGCACCGAGGAGGGCCTTGCCGGGCAGTTCGCCAAGGCGCTGGACGGGGACCTCTCCGCGCGGTTCATCGAGCGGACCGGGCTCGAGGTCGGAGACCTGTTCGTGGTCATCGTCGGCCCGTTCCGGCTCCTCAGCAGGGTGTCGGAAAGCCATCTCGGCGCGTCCGAGGACGTCTGGCACCTGGGCGGCGCAGAAGCCGCGCTGGACGCGCTGCGCCGGCACCTCGGCGATCGGCTCGGGCTGCGGGACCCGAACAAGCACGCGTGGGCATGGGTGACGGAGTTCCCGCTCTTCGAGTGGGACGTGGAGGCGGGGCGCCTGGTCGCCGCGCATCATCCGTTCACCATGCCGCACCTGGAGGACGTGCCGACGCTCTTCCGGTACACGGAGGCGGGCGTGCTGTCCGCCGAGGAGGGGCGGCGGCTCTTCTTCGAAGGGCTCCGCTCTCGCGCGTACGACGCTGTTTACAACGGCATCGAGATGGCGAGCGGCTCGATCCGGATCCACGAGCCCGCGCTCCAGCGTCGGATCTTCAGGGCGCTCGGGATCGGGGAGCAGGAGGCGGAAGAGAAGTTCGGTTTCCTCCTCGAGGCGTTCCGGTTCGGCGCGCCGCCGCACGGCGGGTTCGCCTTCGGCTTCGACCGGCTGGTCATGCTGCTGGTCGGCGCGGCGAGCCTGCGGGACGTGATCGCGTTCCCGAAGACGACGGCGGCGCGTGCGCTCTTCG
>VSDC01000367.1:0-2935 GCA_047459275.1 Gemmatimonadota bacterium | reverse complement strand
TAAGCGATTTCACCGTCGCGTACGCCGGTTTGGACAACTTCCTGTTGAGCACGGCGGTGATCACCGACGAGCTGCACTCCACGGGCACGTTCCCGACGCGCACCGCCACGGACCGTCGGGACCAGTTCCCCATCGGGGTGAACGCCAATACGTCGGACGCGGCGTACAACGAGTTGCACCGGGCCCGGCGCGCTCTGCGCGACGCCGCCGCCCGCGTGGCGGAGCTCGAAGGGCAGAACGCCGAGTTCCGGGAGCTGAAAGCGCTCGAGGCGTACACCTACGTGGCGCTCGGCGAGGGCTTCTGCAGCGCCATTCCCATCAGTGAGGCGAGGGACGGCGAGTTCATCTACGGGCAGCCGAAGACCACTGGGGAGCTGTTCGAAGATGCCGTCGGCCTCTTCGATGAGGCGCTCGGGTCCGGCGAGAGCCACCTGGCCGCCATCGGGAAGGCCCGCGCGCTGCTGAGCCTCGGCCGGTACGAGGAGGCCGCCGAGGCGGTGAAGGACGTGCCGACGGAATACAACTACTTCCTCTACCACTCCGACGCGGGCCTGAACAACCAGGTCTTCGCGCTCCAGGAGAACGGGCGGTACGCGGTGTCGGACAGGGAGGGGGACAACGGCCTGCCGTTCCGGTCGGCCAACGACCCGCGCACCCCGTGGTTCCGGGATCCGAACCAGCCCAATGGCTTCGACGACAATTACGCACTGTACAAGACTTTGAAGTACAGGTCTTACGGCGCGTCCGTCGTACTGGCGAGCGGCATCGAGGCGCGTCTGGTCGAGGCCGAGGCCGCCCTCAACAGGGACGACTATGGGACCTGGCTCGGAATCCTGAACGATCTGCGCGCGAACGTGGGCGACCTCATGGCGGCGCAGGTCGACAATTACAGGACGCACGTGCCGGATCCGCAGCTGCCGCCGCTCACGGATCCCGGCGATCGGGACGGGCGCGTCCGCCTCATGTTCGAGGAGCGCGCGTTCTGGATGTATCTGACCGGCCA
Source organism: Gemmatimonadota bacterium (assembly GCA_047459275.1). GTDB lineage: Bacteria > Gemmatimonadota > Gemmatimonadetes > Longimicrobiales > RSA9 > CALBZE01. The sequence continues at coordinate 1,932 of VSDC01000367.1, read as the reverse complement.
CCGCCTCGGCGACCTGCGTCGCCTGGTACGGCATTACGGGTTCGATCCGGAGGAGGTCTTCCCCACGGGCGCGTACCACAAGGGCGGGACGTACGGTCGGGACGTCGCGCTCCCCGTGGACTTCGAGGAGGCGAACAACCCGAACTTCCAGTTGGAGGTTTGCGACGTGAGGTCGGTGGGCTGATTCGGACGGCTCACGGCTGCGCGTCGTCGGGGGGCACCGGGCAACTGGTGCCCCCTGTTTTTCTCGTGATCGTGGAGCTGTGGTATGCCGCGCGGATCGGCCTTCTTGACAAAGCGCCGGCAGTTGTATACCGTGCACACACCCTTCTTTCCATGAACCTCGATCTGAACCGGACGAGCCGGACAGGACGGCGTCCGATCGCCATATGACGAAGCTCTACCGGGGCGTGGCCCGGTGGGAGCTGGAAGCGGAAACAGACCCGGCGCAAATCGCTGTGCCGGTCGACCGATAAAGTCCATGGAGAGTCTTGCCTCTCCCGACTTCTCCGCGAGCCGCCCGGCCGCGGAGTGAATCACCTTCCACGCTTCCAAGGAGGGACCCGTGAACCCACGGAAGTTGGCCACCACGTGGCTGGGTGGGTGTCTGGCGCTGCTCCTAGCCGCGGCGCCCGCACTCGCTCAGTCGGGGACGGTGACGGGCGTCGTGACGCAGTCCGGCACCGGCCAGCCGCTGGAGGGCGCCGTCGTTCAGCTCGAGGGCACGTCGTTCTCGAACGTGACCGGGGCGAACGGGCGGTACCTGCTCCTGAACGTCCCGGCGGGGACGTACACGCTGGTCGTCGAGATGATCGGCCACGCGACCGCGCGCCAGCAGGTCGTGGTCGTGGCCGGTCAGTCGACGCGCGCGGACGTCCTGCTCGAGCAGGAGTCGATCACGCTCCAGGAGCTGGTCGTCACGGGCGTCGCCGAAGCGACGCCGAAGGCGAAGCTGCCCTTCACCGTCGAGCGCGTCGGTTCGGACCGGCTCCCCGTTCCGCACACGAGCGCGGCCACGGCCATTCAGGGCAAGGTGCCTGGCGTGGCGGTCGTGCAGGGCTCGGGGCGGCCGGGTGAGCCCCCGGCGTTCCTGCTCCGCGGCGCGAAGAGCCTCCAGGCGAACGGGCGTAGTCAGGAGCCGCTCTACGTCGTCGACGGCGCGATCGTGACCAGCGGCCTGATCGACTTCGATGCGCACGACATCGAGAGCATCGAGGTCATCAAGGGCGCGGCGGCGGCGTCGATGTACGGGTCGCGTGCCGCGAACGGCGTCGTCCAGATCCGGACCAAGCGCGGCCGGACGATGGAATCCGGCACGATCCGTTACAACGTGCGTTCGGAGTTCGGTCGGAGCGAGCTGCCGCGCAAGTTCCCGCTGGCGATGCGCCACGCGTTCGCCCTGAACGCGGGCGGGACGAAGTTCATCGACGTCGACGGCAATGAGTGCGACTGGTTGCAGTGCCCGAATGTGCAGCTCGCGGGCCAGAAGGTCGATCCGTCGTCGTCGAATCCCAACAAGAGTCGTCCGTCGGCGTGGAACTCCTACATGGTGAATGAATGGCCCGGCCAGACGTACGACCAGGTCGAGCGGTTCTTCACCGGCGGCGAGTTCATGTCGAACATGATCTCGATCTCGGGTCGGACCGGTTCGACGAACTTCCACGTCTCGTTCAACAACCAGAACAACGCCGGGATCATGCCGGGTCGGCACGGGATGCTCCGGAACAACTTCCGGATCAACCTGGACCAGACCATCGGCGACAACATGTCGGTCTCGGCGACGGCGTTCTATAGCCGGTCGCGTCAGGACCCGTTCGCGGAGAGCCAGGGGAACGCGCTGTTCAACCTGACCCGCATGCCGGCGGGCGTCGACCTCCTGGCCCGGGACGAGAACGGGAACCTCATCCTGCGACCCGATCCGTTTCACGCGGA
>VSDC01000366.1:0-2940 GCA_047459275.1 Gemmatimonadota bacterium | reverse complement strand
TCGTACTTCCGCGTCGGCGTGATCGGCGCGAGCGGATACACAGGGCGAGAACTCGTGTCGCTGATCGGGCGGCACCCGCGCATGCGGCTCGTGTTCGCCACTTCGGAGTCGGAGGCCGGCGTTGCGCTGCCGGGTGGCCGGGGGCGGTACGTGCGGGCCGAGGACGTGGACTTCCGGTCGGCGGATCTGGTTTTCTGCTGCCTCCCGACGGGGCAGTCCGGCGAATGGGCGCTGCGGGCGCGGGAGGCGGGTGTTCGCGTGGTCGACCTGTCGGGTGACCTTCGGTCCGGCACGGCCGGGGCCGTCTACGGTCTGCCTGAGTTCTGGCGGGACGAGGTTCGCGGGGCGGAGCTCGTCGCGAATCCGGGGTGCTACCCGACCGGCGCGCTCATCGGGCTGGCGCCGGCGCTTCGGAGCGGGGTCGTGGACCCGTCGCGGCCGATCGTGATCGACGCGGCCTCCGGGGTGACGGGGGCTGGGCGGTCCCCTCGCCGGGACCTCCTGTTCGCGGAGGTGGCGGAGGACTACCGGGCGTACGGGGTGGGGAACGGCCATCGGCACGTCCCCGAGATCGGTCGCGGCCTCGCGCGGCTGGGCGGATCGGCGCCGTTCATCTTCACGCCTCACCTCCTCCCGATCCGCCGCGGGATCCTCGAGACGATCTACGTGCCGCTGGCCGAGCGTCTCGACGCCGGCGACGCCTGGCGACTGTGGGCCGATGCGTACGTGGGCGAGCCGTTCGTCGAGGTGCGCGAGCCGGGCGTGCTGCCATCGGTCGCGGAGGCCGTCCACCGGAACGTGGTCGTGGTGGGAGTCGCGGGCGTAGAGGTCGAGCCCCCGACGCTCCTCGTCGTGGTGGCGCTGGACAACCTGGTGAAGGGTGCAGCCGGGCAGGCGATCCAGAACGCGAATCTGATGCTGGGTCTCGAGGAAACGGAGGGGTTGGCGCAATGAGGGCGCGTGTGGTGAAGGTGGGCGGCCGGGTGGTCGGCGACGACGCCTGGCTTTCGCGCTTCGCCGAGCTCGTTGCGCGGGCCGGCGACGGCCTGGTCGTGGTCCACGGCGGGGGGCTGGATGTGGACGAGCTTTGCGGCCGGCTGGGGGTGCCGGTCGTCCGACAGAACGGCTTGCGGGTGACGACGCCCGAGGCGCTGGACGTGGCGACGCTGGTCCTCTCCGGTCGGCTGAACAAGCGCCTGGTCCGGGCGCTGGTGAGCGCGGGCGTGGATGCGATCGGCATCTCGGGCGAGGATGGCGGGCTGCTGGTGGCGGAGATCGCGGCCGGAGGCGCACTCGGCCGGGTCGGGGATCGCGTTGAGGTTCGGACCGAGTTGCTGCGGTGCCTGCTGGGGCTCGGCCTGGTACCGGTCGTCTCGCCGATCTCCCGCGGGGTCGACGGAGGCGCGCTCAACGTGAACGCGGACGACGCGGCGACGGCGATCGCGGTCGCGCTGGATGCGGCGGAGCTGCTGTACGTCACGGACGTTCCGGGGGTGCATGACGGGCAGACGACCCGGGCGGAGCTGGATGCAGCCGAAGCGGAGACGTTGCTGGAGACTGGGATCGCGCGCGATGGGATGGCGGTGAAGGTGAGGGCCGCTCTCCGGGCCCTCCGCGCCGGGGTGTCTGCCGCGCGGATCGGACCTGTGGAATCGCTGGTGGACCCGGAGGCCGGGACGTGGCTCGTGGCGGACCGCGCCGTCGCCTCGGAGGCGTGGGAGGTGGTCGCGTGAGCACCGCTCTACTCGGAGTCTACCGCCCGGTCGGGCCCACCTTCGTCGGGGGGCGTGGAAGCCGGCTCGTCGGGGATGATGGCCGGGAGTATCTGGATTTCACGAGCGGGATCGGCGTGAACGCGCTCGGCTACGGGGATGCGACGATCTCGAGGGCGATCGCTGCGGCGCTGACGAGCGGCGTGATCCACACGTCGAACCTGTTCCGGACGCGCCCGGCCGAGGATCTGGCGAAGGAGCTGGTGGCGCGTTCGTTCGCCGAGCGCGTGTTCTTCTGCAACTCGGGCGCCGAAGCGAACGAAGCGGCATTCAAGTTCGCGCGCCGGTGGGCGCGGGAGCGGGGCGGTGCGGAGAAGCACGAGATCGTTGCGCTCCGTGGCTCGTTCCACGGGCGGCTGTTCGGCTCTCTCGCGGCTACCGACCGGCCGGCGTACCAGGAGCCCTTCACGCCTCTGATGCCCGGCGTCCGTTTCATCCCGCCCGGGGACGAGGCGGTCGCGCGGGAGGCCATCACGCTGGAGCGCACGGCGGCGGTGATCGTCGAGCCCGTGCAGGGCGAGGGGGGCGTGCGTCCGCTGGACCCGGAGTACCTGCGCTTCCTCCGGGCGCTGACGAATGAGGCCGGCGCCGCCTTGATCTTCGACGAGGTGCAGTGCGGCCTGGGCCGCACGGGTCGCCTGTTCGCCCACGAAGAGGCCGGTGTGACCCCGGACATCATGACGCTAGCCAAGCCGCTCGCCGGGGGCCTCCCGATGGGCGCGGTGCTCGTCTCGGGCCGAATCGCGGAAGCCATTCGCCCGGGCGACCACGCGACGACGTTCGGCGGCGGTCCTCTGGTCAGTTCCGTGGCGCTCGCGGTGGTGAGGCGGATCGCCGAGCCGGCTTTCCTGGAAGCCGTACGCAAGCGCGGCGAGCGCGTGCGCGAGGTGCTGGAGCCGCGCGCCGGGCGCGGACGCATCGTGGACGTCCGCGGCCGCGGCCTCATGTGGGGAATCGAGCTCGATGGTCCGGCGGCTCCGGTCGTGTCCGCCGCCCTCGAGCGTGGACTCTTGATCACGACGGCGGGTGAACGGGTCATCCGCCTGCTTCCGCCCCTCACGATCGAACCGGAAGAGCTCGAGGAAGGGCTCGCCGTGCTCGTGGAGGTACTCGGATGAGCGCTTCCGTCCAATTGATGGAGCCAGCGGTCTCGACGCTGGAGCCGGTC
>VSDC01000020.1:0-13822 GCA_047459275.1 Gemmatimonadota bacterium | reverse complement strand
CCGGAAACGGGTCGAGGGATGATCATCGGCGGGAAACGACAGTCCGGAGACCGCGGGGAAGAGCGAGAGGCGCGCGAGGTCGAAGGCGGAGCGGTCGCATGGGCTGAGGTGCGCGGCGCGGTTGGAAAATCGCGGCGGGCTGCGGAGAAGACGGCGGGGTTGGAGGGATGGCGCGGTCGGAGAGCCACGGCGGGCGTCGCAGAGGCCGGCAAGCTCCGCGGCGGGCGCCGTGCACCGCCCGCCTCCGGGCGGGCGGTGCACGGCCCCTTCTCCCCCGCTCTCACTGGTTCAAGCGCACCCGGACGGTGCCTTCCAGGGCCGTTGCGACCACGTCCAGGCTCCCATCCCCGTCCACATCGCCCAGCCTTACCCAGCGCGGGCGAGTGTCCACCCCGTAGGCGCCGCCCGTGGCGAAGCTCCCGCTTCCGTCGTTCAGCAAGACCGAGACGTCGTTCGAGTTGGCATTCGCAACGACTATATCCAGACGCCCATCCCCGTTCACATCACCCAGGGCGATCGATTCCGGCCGGTCTCCCGCGGAGTATGCGGCCCTCCGGCTGAACGTCCCTCCGCTGTTCGAGAACACGACGACGCTGTCGAGATCGGCACTCGCGACGACCATGTCCAGGTCTCCATCCCAGTCCAGGTCGCCCAGTGCGACCGATCTCGGGTAGGAACCCACGCGGTACGTGGTGTGCTGGCCGAAGCTCCCGCCGCCCTGATTGAGCAGCACCGAGACGCTGTCGGCTTCGGCGTTGGCCGTTACGAGGTCCAACTTCCCGTCCCCGTCCAGATCGCCCACCGCAATGGAAGCCGGACCTGAGCCCAGATCGTGCGTCGCGCCGCCCTCGAAAACGCCCGACCCGCCGGTCGCCGCCACGCGGTATCGCGCCACCACGGGCGACGTAGCGCCCAAAGCCGTCGTCAGCGTCACCTCCACTTCCTCGCCAGGGAAGTAACTCCCGTTCGGACCTCCGGGCGCGCGCACAAGGGATGTCCCCACACCGCCGTACCCGTCGGCCCGATTGCGCCCGCTCTGGAACCCGTGCACGGCGAAGCTGGCCGAGTCCGACGAAGCGATGCCCGGACAACGCGCCACGGCCATCCGCACCGTCCTCGGTAGAGTTCGGGACTCGGGCCGCAGTGGTGAGATCATCAGCCACGGCTCCGTCGGCCCGGTCGAGGTAAGCGTCGCCGCGGGGCTGCCCGCCGGCCCCGCCACCCGCACCTCGCAGAGCAGGCGCGCCGCCCGGTCGGTCCAAACCGTCCCGCCTCCCGACGGGAGCAGCGTGAGCACGCCTGCACCGATCGCTGCGGCGCGGGCGTCGAACGCCGCGTGTCCGGCACGGGTGTGCTCCTCCGTGGCCTGCGTGATCCTGACCTCGTCGTCGTCGACGGCCAGGAAGACGACGCTCACGGTGAAGGGGTCGTCGGCCGCGCTGGCTTGGAGCGGCACCTTGAAGGCGAAGGTGACCACGCCGTCGTACTGGTCTTCGTCGGGGTTGGCCGGCAACTCGCGGGTCGTCTCGCTCTCGAGCCGCCGCACGACGAAGCCGTAGGGGAAGACGTCGACGACGCCTTCGCCCGCAAGCGAAAGGATCTCCTCCGCCTCGGTCTCCGTGAGCACCTGGAGCACGTCGGGGCCGGCCGGTTCGACTTCGAGGGATTGCGGGTTCCGGACCACCGCGCCGGTGGGGATGAGCTGCGCGGCGAGGTCCGGATCGGCCGCGCCGCCATCGAAACGCTTGAGGCTCGAGATGGCCGTCCGGCCGATGGTCCAGTCCGTGTCCACGGCGTAGAACGTCAGGTTCTCGCGCGACGTGTCGCAGTGCGTGCCGTCCGCCTGTGCGTTGCGCACCCGGTAGGTGGCGTACACGTAGCGGTAGCCGCCCGTCCCGCGGGTGCCGACCGTGAAGCTTCCCGTCGAAACCGGCTCGAGCTGGATCGTGCCGTCGCCGCCGCCCGCGTCATGGTAGGGCAAGGTGAAGCCCTGGGGTGCGAGACCGCCGGGAGCGGCACCGCTGCCATCGACCGCGCGCGCGGCACGCAGCGACCGTAGTTCCGCGACGTCACGCGCGATGATCACGCCGGAGCGCTGGGCGCCGGTGCCGAGTCAGGAGATCGTGATCTCGACGACGCCGAGCGTGCGCGGCCGCGCTGCGGGCTCGTTCGCCCGCTGCGCGGGCGAGACCGCGTCGTCGACGCACGCGACGAGACCTGCGGCCAGTGCGATGGCCCACAGTCGATTCATTCTCCCTGCCATGTGCACCCTGCTCCCTGGTTCCGAGGGCTGCGAGGGCACACCCGGCCCGGCCCGCCGCCCGCGGCGTTGACTGTTGGTTCACCCTACCGGAAAACTGGCGAGAAATGATCATCAGCCGACGCCTCAGCGCGCCGGCGAGCCGTTCCGGCTGCGGCCGTCGTCGCCGTGGAGCAGCTTTGCCGCGCGGAACAACGGGTCCGCGGACTGGAGCAGCTTCCCTCGCAGCCGCGGAGGGAGGTCGGGGTTCGCCTCGAGGAACTCGCGCACCGTGGCGGCGACAGTGGGCGAGCCGTGTCCGCCGAGTGTCGCATCGAGCCAGCGCTGGGGGAAGAAGATGTCCCCGGTGCGGCGGATCTCCTCGAGCAGTTCGAGGCTCGGTCGCACATACCGTTCGGCGTGCCGCGCCCGGAGCGGGTGGTGGAGGTACGACACCGCGGTCAGCACCCACGCCTCGTTGCGCCGGTTCTCCGGGTCGGCGAGGGAGGCGAAGAAGGAGTCGCGCACGGCCGTGTCCGCCGAGAGCGCGGGGATGAGGAACTCGAACCGCGCGCGGCGGTCGGGGTTCTCGATCCGCGCGAGCTGGCCCTCGAGGATCTCGCTCCACCCCTCGACCTCCCGGACGGCGAGCTCGAGGGCGAGGGTCGTGTGGTCGCTCTCGGCGAGGGGCAGGCCCGGGATCCGCTCGTCGCCGCGCCAGATGCGGAGCAGCCGCTGCACGCCCGACGGGGTGAGCGCGATGTCGCGGTACGCCTGGAAGAACAGCGACTTGCGGCTGGTCGTGGGCGCGCGCTCCAGGTGGCGCCAGAGCAGCGCCTCGAGCTCCGGCGCCCGGCGCTCCCGATCCGCGGCCGAGAGGTAGCGCCAGTACGCGCTGGTCAGGTACGCCACGATGCGCTGCGTGTTCAGCTCGTCGCTCTCGGTCTCGAGGGCGCGGGCGGCGAGATCGATGAGCTCGCCGGGCGAGACGATCCCCTCCAGCATCGCGTCCCAGAGCGTGATCCACGCCACGCCGCGCACCAGTGGCTCGCGGATCGCCGGGAGGTGGCGCAGCAGGTGGCGCAGGGACCGCTGGTCGAGCAGGAAGAGCCCGTATCCGACGCCGCTCCCGTCCGCCAGGACGAAATCGGGCGCGGGGAGGCCGGCGGCCTCGGCGACCTCGAGCACGGCTCCCTCGAGCTGCACCGGGATCGTGCGGAACGTGTCGGGATACGCCAAGAGCACGTCCAGGCGCTGGGGCCAGGTCCTGCCCAGACCGTGAGGGTCCGCCTGGGTTATGCGGAGCGAGGCGATGCGTCCGTCCTGGATGTCGAGCTCCGTCGCGATGGTCGGCCGGCCCGGCTCCTCGACCCACACCGCGCTCCACGCCGCAAGGTCATCCGGCGTCCTGCGGTCCAGGATCTCGATGAGCTGGGGCCACGTGGCGTTGGCGTACGCGTACGTCCGCAGGTACTCCCGCAGCCCCTCCCGGAACGTGTCCTCGCCCACGAGGCGCTCGAGCTGCCTCATGACGATGGGCGCCTTCTGGTAGATGATCGGGCCGTAGAGCGACGCCGCGTCGTTCAGGTTCTCGAGCGGCTGCCGGATCGGATTCGCGCCCGCCGTCCGGTCGACCCGGTACGCCTGCGGGTGGTGCGTGAGCAGGAAGCGCAGGTCGTGGTCGATCTCGGGGAAGGAGGGATTCACGATCTTCGCCGCCATGAAGTTCGCGAAGACTTCCTTGGTCCAGACGTCGTCGAACCAGTCCATGGTGACGAGGTCGCCGAACCACATGTGCGCCGTCTCGTGGGCGATGAGGCTCGCGCGGGCGAGCCGCTGCGCCTGGGTGGCCGAGGGCTCGAGCAGGAGCGACGACGCGTTGTAGAAGACCGCGCCGGGGTGCTCCATCCCGCCGAACTGGAAGGCGGGGATCAGCACGAAGTCGAACTTTTCGAACGGGTACGGGATCGCCGTGTACCGCTCGAGCCAGTCGAGGGCGGCGGCCTGGAGGTCGAAGATCTCGTCCCGGTTGCGGGCGACCTTCTGCGCGTCGGTCTCCCGGTGGTACATGTTCATCTCGCGGCCGCCGCGCACCGCCGTCTCGACCTGGAAATCGCCCGCGGCGAAGGAGAAGAGGTAGGTGCTGATCGGCCGGGTCTCGGCGAAGCGGAGGACCGCGCGGCCGCCCTCGACCTCGCGGCGCTCGAGCTTCCCGTTCGAGACCGCGCGCCACGCGGCGGGGATCTCGAGGGTCAGGCGAAAACGCGCCTTGAGGTTCGGCTGGTCGAAGCTGGGGAAGGCCTGCGACGCGCGGTCCGGGACGAAGAGCGCGTAGAGGAAGTCGTCGTTTCGATTGAGCGGCTCGTCCCCGGCGACGAACTCGATCTCAAGGTGGTTCTCGCCCTGGCGCAGGACCGACGGCGGAACGACGATGTGCCCATTGACGACGTCGTAGTCGACCGCGTGCTCACCGACGCGGACGGCGCCGATCCGGTCCGGCGGCTGCCGGAAGTCGAGCACGAGCGGGCTCGTGGCATCGCCGAGCCGCAGGCGGATCCGCACCCGGCCGTGGATCGGCTCCGTGCGCCCCTCCGGGATCGAGAGGCGCAGGTCGTAGCGCAGGTCCGAGATCGTGCTCGCCCGGTGACGCGCGAGCTCCCAGGATACGCCGGGCGAGAGGTCCGGCTCGGCCGGAGCCCCGCCGGACGCCAGGGCCGGCGCGGACGCGACGCCCAGCGCCAGCGCGAGAGTCGAGAACATTCCTTCTTCGTGGGTGCCCGAATTGTCGGTAGTCCGTGGAAGATGTTTGATCGATTCATGCGATGCAACCGGCGAGGCGAACGTGCGGCACCCCTTGTGCGACGCTGGAGGGGCGTGGAGCGCGCGGGAGGCTAGATGATCCGTTCGATACTGGTGCCGCTGGACGGCTCGGAGTTCAGTGAGCAGGCGCTCCCGACGGCGGGCGCGATCGCGCGGCGCGAGGGCGCGGTGCTCCGGCTCGTGAGCGTCCACGTCCCGGCTGCGATCCTCCCCTTCGGCGGTTCGATGCCGATCGAAGCGGAGGCGGAACGCCGCGCACGGGATCGCGCGGAGGCCCGGCTGAGCCGCATCGCGCGCTGGATCTCGGAGGACTACGGCGTCCCGGTCACGCACGAGGTGCTGGATGGACCGGTCGTCGAGACGATCGATCGCTACGCTCGGGAAACCGGCGTGGATCTGATCACCATGACGACCCATGGCCGGGGCGGCCTTCAGCGCGCGTGGCTCGGCAGCGTGGCCGACGGACTGGTGCGGCGCACTCGCCTTCCCGTGTTGCTGATCCGCCCGCGCAACCGCACATCTCCGCGCATGCGCCTGGCCGCGTTCCGGCGTGTTCTTCTTCCCCTTGACGGATCTGCGCTGGCCGAGGCGGTCATCACGCCCGCGATCGCGGTGGCCGGCCCGACGAACGCGGAGTTCGTCCTGCTGCGGATCGTGCCGCCGCTCGGGACGTCGCAGGCCTGGGTCGCCGAATACGCGGCGCTCGTCCCGACCTCGGACCTGGTGCAGCGGATGGAGGAGGCGGGCGCATACCTCCACCGCGTGGCGGAGGCTATGCGCCGGGAAGGGCTGGACGTCGACACGCGGGTGGTCCCGCACAGCCAGGCGGCGATCGCGATCCTGGACGAAGCCGAGCGGGTCCGCGCGGACCTCATCGCCATGGCGACGCACGGCCGCGGCGGCGTGACGCGCATGGTGATCGGGAGCGTGGCGGACAGCGTGCTCCGGCGCACCCCGGCGCCGCTGCTCCTGATACGGCCAGATGGGAAGTGAGGCGGCAGCTCGGCCTGACGCGCCGGTCGCACCACGCCCGGCCCGCGACCTGCCGCGCAACCTGACCCAGGACGTGACGTGAGCGGGTGTGGGTCCGAAAAAGCGCGGTCCTCAAGGTACCCGGGCGGGCGGCGCCGCTCCGCGGGAGCGGCGGCGGACCCGGGCGCGGGTGCAGGCCCGCGGCTCGCATCCGACGCGCCGGGCGATGCGCTTCCAGACGGCGTCGTGGCCGGCCGAGCCGTGCTCCAGCCACGCCTCCACGTGCGCCATCTCGTGGAGCAGCGTATCGCGGAGCTGCGCTTCGTTCCCGGCAAGAAACAGGTCCGGGTTGAGGGCGAGCTCGACGACGATGCGGGTGCCATCCGCACGGCGGTGCCATCGGACGTGGCCGAGACGGCGCGTCATCCGCCGGCTCAGTCGGATCGGGAGGTCGGCCGGGAGCCGGCCGCCGAAGAGCTGGTCGTTGAGGCGCAGGTACTCGGCTCTCAGGAAGCGACGCTGCTCCGGCGTACCGCAGCACGGGCCGGGGCGCGGCTCGGCGAGCATGGGCGTGTCGGGCCCGCGCGCGAGCATGAGCCGGCCCCACCGCCGGATCGTGGCCACGGCACGGGCGTGGGCGGGGCTCCCGCGCCGCGCGGTGAGGAAGACGGCGATGGCGTCGAGCACCTCCTCCGGCGCATGCCCGAACGCGATGTGCGCGTGGAGGGTCGCGCCGTCTCGTGAAATCGAGAGAAGCCTGCTGCGGTTGCGCTTCAGGCGGACCGCCCGGATGCGACGCACTCCTCGCCGCGCGAGAGCGGCGAGGAGTGCGGCACCATCCGAATTCACCGCGACCGAATCCAGCTCCAGACCTCCTTCGCCGACGCCCGCTTGCCCGTCTCGAGCACGCCGACCCGGTAGATCCGCGCGGCTGCCCAGAGGATCAAGGCGGTCGTCGCGATCACGCCGAGGGCGGAAAGCGCCAGGTGCAGGGTCGGCACATCGCCGATCACCGCCCGCATCGGCATGACGACCGGCGCCGTGAGCGGGATCAGCGAGCCGGCCACCGCGGCCGTGCCGTCCGCGTCCTGGATCACCGCGCCCATCATCATGACCGAGACGATCAGCGGCATGAAGACGGGCCACTGGAGCTGCTGCGCCTCCTGGTCCGTCGTCGCGATCGCGCCCATGGCGGCGTAGATGCCGGAGTACAGGAAGAAGCCGCCGAAGAAGAAGAACAGGAAGACACCGCCCACGGAGAGCGGCACCTCGGGTAGCTCGGGCGCCGCGCCGCCGCCCAGCTTGCCGGCGACGACGTCGCCCTGGGTCAGGAGGAACGCGGCGAAAGCGGCCCAGATCAGGATCTGGAGCAGACCGGCCGCGCCGATCCCGACGACCTTCCCGACCATGAGCTCCTCGGCGCGGATCGAGCTCATCACCACCTCGACGACGCGGTCACGCTTCTCCTCGAGCACGCCGCGCATGGCCGCGTTCCCGTACAGGATGACGGCCATGTAGATGACGAAACCGACGATGTAGGTGAGAATGATGAGAGCCGCCGGCGTGCCGCTCGCAGCGCTGCCGCCGATCTTGCGCGCGTCGACCCTGACCGGCTGGAGCGCCGCGGCGACCCGGGCCGGGTCGATCCCGGAGGAGCGCAGCCGCGTCCCCTGCACCACCCTCTGGACCGCGCCCTCGATACGGGCAAGGTCCGCCATGTTCGTGGCGTTCTGACCCTCGTACAGGGGTCGCCCGCCATCGATCACGTCCGCCGGGAGCCAGAGGTATCCGTCCAGCTCCTCGGCGCGGACGCGCTCGACGACCTGGGCCCGCACCGCGTCGGGATCGGGGCCGGCGGGGACGACTTCGACGTGGAAGCGCGTGATCCTTCGCGCCTCGTCGCCCGGCGGCACGGCGCCGAGGACGGAGGCGACCTCGTGGGCCAGCGCCCCGTCGCCCTCCGCCACGATCGCGATGGTCCGCTCGCCCCCGCCCGGCCGCATGAACAGGACCTGGAGGGCGAAAATACCGATGATGAAGACCGGCCCGAGAATGGTCCCGATCAGGAACGCCTTCGTCTGGACCATCTCGGTGAACTCACGCTTGATGACCGGCCAGGTCCTAGACATGCACCACCTCCTCCGTCATCCCGGCCGCGGCCCTGGCGCCGACCCGTTCCAGGAAGATCTGCTCGAGCGATGGCTCGACGCGCTCGAAGCGCCGGACCGGCAACCCCGCGTCGACCACGTAGCGGAGGAGGTCCTGCGCGGTGGCGTCCGGGCGAAGCCGAACCTCGGCGACGTGCCCCTCCTCGCGGACATCCGCGACCATGGGACCCGCGCGCAGCCGTTCCATAGACTCCGGCGTCCAGTGCTCGAGTGCGACCGCGACGTACTCCCCGCCGTGCCGGCGTTTCACGTCCGCGAGCGGTCCGTCGACCACCTTCTCGCCCCGCGAGAGGATGCACACGTGGTCGCAGATCCGCTCGGCCTGCTCGATCATGTGCGTGCAGAAAATGATCGTGCGCTCCTGGCGCTTCAGCTCCAGGACGATCTCCTTGAGCACCTGCTGGTTGATCACGTCCAGGCCGCTGAAGGGCTCGTCGAGGATCACGATGTCCGGCTCGTGCAGCACGGCCGCGATGAACTGGACTTTCTGCTGGTTCCCCTTCGACAGCTCCTGCAGCCGTGCATTCTCGCGATCGGCGAGGCCGAAGCGCTCGAGCCATTCGCGGATCCGCGGCATCGACTTCGACGGCGGAATCCCCTTGATCTCCGCCATGAATGCGAGCAGCCTGCCCACCCTCATGCGGCGGTAGAGCCCCCGCTCTTCGGGCAGATAGCCCGTGCGATCGAGCGCCGCCTGGTCGACCGGCCGCCCCCAGAGCAGGATCTGCCCCGCATCCGGGTTCAGGATCCGGAGGAGCATCCGGATCGTTGTCGTCTTTCCGGCCCCGTTCGGGCCCAGCAGTCCGTACGTCGCCCCGCGCGGGACCGCGAGGTCCAGCCCTGCGACTGCGGTCACCTTGCCGAAGCGTTTCTGGACGCCGCGCAGCTCGATGACCGGTCCGTCCTGGTTTCCGAGCATGTGGGTCCTCAATTATTGGATTGTTCCCTCTGGTAGGTCGCGGTGAAGGTGCCGTAGTTCTCGATCGGCTGGGAAACGGTCAGGATCTCCCCCTCGAGCGTCCCCTCCGTGGTCCCGTGGGCCGGATTGGCGGCCCTGAACGTGACCCGCGCCCCGGAGGCGGTGTAGGTGCCCCCGGTCGTGACCGTCGCGGATTCGATGCTCACCACGCCGTCGACGAGGAAATCGACGACGAAGTCCGCCTCGTACTCGCCACGGTCCAACTCGAGTGTGCCGGACCGGATCACCGCCTGCCAGGTTCCGCTCTGGTCCTCCCAGGTGACGGCAGTGGCCGGTAGGTCCTCGCCATTCGCCGAGAGGAGCACGTACCTGCCGGCGACGCGGTCGTCCGAACCCGGCTCGGTGGCGTCGTCGCCGCAACCGCCGATCCCCGCCACGAGGGCGACGACGGCCAGGCGTCGCAGCATCGCGATCGAGCGCTTCATGGTTTCCCCGGAGGCGATGGTGATTCGTAGGGGCAACGGTAATCCGTGGCGCGAACCCCTGTCAACGAACGGGCCAGCGGCGGCTGTCGGGCCTGTCATCGACCGGGCCAGCGGCCGCCGTCCAGCCGCCGATCCGGCGTGAGGCGCGCGGCCAGCATCGGCCCCGCGACGTAGGTCCAGCACGCCCATTCGCCCGCGCGCACGCCGACTCGCCGGAACAACCCCTCGGCGACGCCCTCGTACTCGTCGAGGCGGGCGAGGGTGTGCGTGGGGCAACGCCAGACCTCGCCCTCGACGGTCCCCGGGCCTGCCAGGATCATCGCCGGGTACTCGCCGTCGATGTCGAAGAGTGTGCCTGTGACTGTCGCTTTGCCGACGAGCTCGCACCCCTCGAGCAGCTCCGCCGCAGCTCCACCGCGCCGCAGGGTGCCGTAGGTGAAGAGATGGAAGGTCGCGGCGCGCTCACGGGCCGCGTCGCCCTTGGTCATGTCCGTCCTCCTATACGCCGGCCCCGCTTCGGGCCGGCAGCGTCGAGCGCCGTCGCCGTCGAGGCTCCGCGCCTCCAACGCCGCGGCGCTCCGGGTTCTCGTCCGTGCCGGTGGTGCCGCGGTCCGGGAAAGGGTCACCACCGTAGTGCAGTGGGCCGGCCTGCCCGACCGTGAGTGGCCGGCGCCGGCATGCAATCACCGCCGTCGCGCGGAAAATCGCCTCCTCATTCGGGTCCGCCCCGGCCGCGACCAGGTGAGCGCGTTCCGGATCCGGCGTACGCCGCGCACCTGCCGGGCCGCATCCTGGGCGGCCATGGCGAACGACGGGTGCGCGACCCTGCCGGCGAGGGTGATCACCGCGTCGTCCGCGTAGACCGAGATCCGGTCCGCCTGGTCGGGCGGAAGCGCGTCGTACAGCGCACGGTTGACCGTGCGTGCGAGCTCGCGATCCCACAGCGCCCGCCGATGGCGCTCCTCCACCGCCCGGGGAATGTGGTGCAGCTCGTGGGGCCATCCGCTCCCCTCCGGCATCGGCGGATAGAGCACGCCCCGCGGCAACCAGTACGCGGAACGCTCCGCGTACGCGCCCCGGTACCCCTCTCGCCCCGCGAAACCCGCGCGTTCGTACCGTCCGACCGGTTCGTAGTCGTACAGCCGGTGCGCGCGGCGGTACATCCTTGCCAGCCGCTCCTGCGGATGCGGCATCCACCGTCGAGTCAAGGTGCGCCCTCCTTCGGTTGGCGGTGCCTCCGCCTCGACGCACCGCAGGTTCCACACCGCGCGGCTCCGCGCCCGGGGCATCGATGCCGCGGCGCGTTACGCCCCGATTGGGATAGGCAGCTCGAAGACTTTGACTTCCGGGCCGTCTGCCGAGCCGAGCCGCACCACGGCCGGCGGCTGGACCTCGCGCCTCACGTAACCGAGCGCGATCGTCTGGCCGTACAGGGGCGAGGCGCACGAACTCGTAATGCGGCCGACGGCCTTCCCGGTTTCGGCGGCAAACAGCTCCGTCCCGGGCGCGGGCGCGGGCTCCTCGCCCAGGAGAAGGCCGCGGAGGTGACGGTTCACGTGCCCGCGGTGCAGGATCCGGATGATGACCTCCTGCCCCGTGTAGCACCCCTTCGTCGTGCTGATCGCGCGCTCGCGGAGCCCGGCCTCCAGCGGGATCACCGACTCGTCCAGCTCCGCGCCCCAACGCGGAACGCCCGCCTCGATGCGAAGCACCTCGAGGGCGCCGTGTCCGACGGGGCGCGCGCCGGCCGCCTGGATCGCCCGCCACACGTCGGCCGCCGCGTCGTCGGGAACGAAGACATCGTACCCCTCCTCGCCGACGTAGCCCGTTCGGGCGACGAAGAGCTCGACATCGCCGAACTCGATCGACACGTGCGCCTCCTCGGCGAGGCCCGCCGGGATCTCGGCGCCGAGCGCGCGCGACAGCACATCGCGGGACTCGGGGCCGTACACCCCGAGGACGTGCAACCCGGGGTCGAGCGCCTCCACGCGGGCGAAGAGCGGCGGCAGGTACTTCTTCAGGTGCGCGAGCAGGCCGTCCATGGCGGCGGCGTCTACGTCCATCAGCAGCTCGCCGCCGGACCTCCGGAAGACCCGCGCGTCCGCGACCATCTTCCCCTTCGGCGTCAAAAACGCCGCGTAAACTCCCTGCCCCTCGGGGGCTCCGGCGAGGTCGTTGGTGATCAGGCCCTGGATCATCTTGAGGGGATCGCGACCGTAGACGCGGAGCGCCACCCGGTCCACACGATCGACGAGGCCGGCGGAACGTCGTACCGATTCGTACTCGGCGGCCGGGTCGCCGTAATTGCGCGGTGCCTGCCGCCCGGAGACGCTGCCGTACCGGGCGCCCAGCTCTTCGTGGAGCGCTTCCAGCAACATGGTCTCGTTCATGCCTGGATGATACCGCGGCGCAAGGGCCGCGGTCCGGAGGGATCAGCGGGACTCGCGGCTCAGCCGCTCGATCATGTTGCGCACCCGCCGCGCATCCGGCGCATCGGGCGCGGCATTCAGGTAGGTCTCCAGGTCCGCGATCGCCTCCGCCACCCGCCCCGTACGCGCCAGCAGCATTCCGCGGTCGCGCATCTCGCCGACCGCGGTCGGACGGATCAGCAGGATCCGGTCGATCGCCGCCAGCGCCTTCCGATCTTCGTTCGTGTTCAGGTAGATCGCCTTCAGGTTCTTGAGCAGGCGGACCAGCACGCCCTTCTTCCCGGTCGACTCCAGGAACTCCGGCTGCAGCCGCACCAGCCCGCCGTAGACGCGGTCCAGGAGCTCCTGCGCCTGGTCCTCGAAGCGGATCCGCCCGCCGTCGAACGGGTCGAGCAGGACCCTCACGACCTCGCCTTCGTACCGGACCAGGAAGTGGCCCGGGAATCCGACGCCCGTCAGCGGCAACCCGAGCCGCCACCCCACCTCGAGGTACACCAGGCTCAGCGTGATCGGGATCCCGACCCGGCGGTCAAGGACGTCGTTCAGGAAGGAATTGCGCGGGTCGTAGTACGCCTCGGCGTTCCCCCGGAACCGCTCCTCCTCGAAGAGGACCCGGTTCAGCTCCTGGAGCACGATCAGCGGCGCCGTCTCGTCGCCAAGACGATCCCGAACCCGCTCCGCCAGCAGGTCGAGCCGCTGGAGATAGGGACCGGGAACGAGCTGCGGATACTCCTCGGCCGCGATCTCGAGCGCCGCCGCCGCCAAATCCAGCTCCGGCTCCGGCTTCGTGACCATGGCCGCAAACCGGTCACGAGCCGTCAGTTCGCCCGAAGTCACGGCCCTACCTCCGGAAGGGTGCAGAGGGTGGTCTCGCACACGCGTATCGAACGAGTGTGACGACTCGCCGTCGCATGGCCCCAAGTTAAGGGGCTCCCGTTCCCCCCGGCAACCAGCCCTCTGCCACGGTTTCGTCACGCGGCGTTCCGGTCCTCGGTCCCATCGTCCCGGCTCAGGTCCAGCGCCGCCGCGCGCCCGCAGCTGTGGCAATAAAGGACCACGGTGTAATCCCCCTCCGGCTTCGTCGGCACGGCCGCGCCGCGCTCCATGCTCGACGCATCCAGGAAGGCGACGACCTCGATCGTGTTCGGCCCGCAGTGCGGGCACGGGACGTTCGACGGGTCCTCCAGGTACGCCAGCGCCAGTGCCAGGCCGTCCTGCATGTCGAACTCGGGCGGCCCAGTCTCGTCATCGAATCCGGGCCCGAGCTGATCCTTGAATTTCGACATGGCGATCGCCTCCCCGACGAAGGGTTCGTACTGCACCGGAGGCGCAACAATTATTCCCCGTGGCGAGGGGTGGGCCGCGTGGCGGCGGTGTGGGCTGGAGGAGGCGGGAAGCCGTCTCCGCCGCCGACGGCGAATACGTTGCCAGCCGCGCACTTCGGGTTCTGTTCGGGGTATCACGAGTCGGCACGGGGTGAGGTCGTGGGTGGGTGAAATCGCAGATGCATCTGGCTGGACGAACGAGAATGAATGGCAACCTTTCGCTCCTCAGGGAGCTGATCGAGAACATCCGTGAGACGGGCATGACGTGGGCGCGGAAGCGCCGGGAGCTGACGGCGCTCCAAAACCGGCGCAAGGCGGTGCAGCTCGAGCTGCGGGACCGCTTGATGGCGGAAGCGGCAGCGCGCGGCGAGCGCCTCTCGCCGACGGCCGCGCTGGAGGAAGCGCGCGCCCATCCGGAATACATTGCATGCCTGGACGAGATCGCGCTGAAGCAGTTCGAGGCGG
>VSDC01000019.1:0-13934 GCA_047459275.1 Gemmatimonadota bacterium | reverse complement strand
GTCCGGTCAGCAGCCGGCTCGGCGCCCAGGCGCCGTCGGTCACGAGCACGTCCCCGCGGGCGAGATCCGTGCGCTCCACGCCGGAAAGGGCGACGGCGACGCGGCGGCCTGCCTCGGCGCGATCGACCTCGGTGCCGTGGACGTGGAGGCCGCGCACCCGGGCGCTCAGCCCCGACGGAAGCAGACGCACCGCCACATCGCGCTCGAGCTGGCCGCTCCACAGCGTGCCCGTGACCACGGTCCCTGTGCCGCGTACGGTGAAGACACGGTCGATTGGGAGCCGCACCAGGTCGTCGGCGCGCCTCTGGCCGACCTCGGCGGCCACGCGGGCGATTGCCGCCAGCAGCTCGTCCAACCCGGCGCCCGTCGTCCCTGAAACGGGCACGATCGGCGCCCCGGCGAACGGCGAACCCTCGAGCTCCGATTCGATATCGGCAAGGACCAGCTCGAGCCATTCGTCGTCGACGAGATCTCGTTTGGTGACGGCGACGACGCCACCCCGGACGCCCAGGAGCTCGACGATCGCCAGGTGCTCGCGAGTCTGCGGCATGACGCCTTCGTCCGCCGCGACGACGAGGAGCACCAGATCGATCCCGGTCGCGCCGGCGAGCATGTTCCGCACGAACGCCTCGTGTCCGGGGACGTCGACGATGCCGAGCTCCGTGCCGTCGTCCAGCACGAGGCGCGCGAAGCCGAGGTCGATTGTGATCCCCCGACGCTTCTCCTCCTCCAGACGGTCGGTGTCGGTCCCCGTCAATGCACGGACCAGCGTGGTCTTGCCGTGGTCGATGTGACCGGCCGTCCCGAGGATCAGCTTGCGCATGACGTCGTGTCGACCGCCTCCGAAAGGAACGCGAGGGAGCGGAGCGTGCCTCCGTCCAGGAGGTGATGCGCGAGAAATCGGCTGAGCAGCGCCCAGTGCGCGGCGGTGCGCTCGAGCTTCGGCGCCTCCCCGCCGCAGAAACGGATGAGCGCCTCCCGCGCGTGGGGCGGGAGAACGCGCCCGGCGCCGCCGGCGCATTCTTCGCAACGAACGCCCCCGGCCACGTAATCGAAGCGTGCCGACTCGTCCGGCGCCAGCCCCCGGTCGCAGCCGATGCACACGTCGAACGACGGCGCGAACCCGAGCTTGCCGATCAGCGACCACGTCGCCGCGAGGGCTGTCGCCTCGACGTCTTCGGCCGGAGCCGCCTCGATCCGCTCCAGGGAAGACCGGAAGTGATCGTAGAGGTCGGGGTCCGGCTCCTCGCTCGCTGAACGGAGCACGACCTCGGACAGGAGCGACGCCGCGCCGAACCGGAGGAGGTCCCGCCCGAGCGCCTGGCTGCTCCGGATCAGCTCGAAACCGCCCAGCGTCTGGAGGTCGCGGCCGTCCTTCAGGTACAGCATCGCCGTCCCGACCGAGAACGGCTCCAGGATCCCGCCGTAACGGCTCTTGGGCCGGAGTGCGCCCTTCGCGATCGCGGAGCGCACGCCGTGGGTCCGCGTCAGGAGGCGCAGGATCTTGCTGGTGTCGCCGTACGCGAACGTCTGGAGGACGATGGATTCCGTGGTGACCAGGGGCATCTCACCGGCCGCTTCGGACCCGCTCGTACAGCCGTCGCCGGAGCGCCGCGCGCGACGCCTCGTACTCCGCGTCCGGGACGCGCCCTGCCGCGCGCCGCTCCTCGAGGATGGCGAGCTCGTGGAGGAGCATTCGCACCGCCCGCGGCCCGTTCCGGCGGCTGATGACAGGGAACAGCACCACGCCCGCGCCGATCGCGCCGATGATCAGGAGGAACGGCCAGGTCGGAGGCGCCGGCGGCGGTTCGCCGGCGACGGCCGGGCCGGCGCCGATCGCGATCGGATCCCGCCCGACGACGAGCACGTAGTCCTCGGGCGCCTCGCTCAGGTCTCGGAACATCGGCCCAACGTACAGCCCGCCTTCGTAGCGCGTCGCCACGAAGTACATGCCGGGCGTGTCCGTGTCGAAGGTCAGCTCGAACCGACCGTCGGCATCGGCCGTGGCCCGGGCGACCTCCGTTCCGCCGGTCTGGGACACCCTGTGGGCCGAAACCGTGATCCCGGCCACTCCCCTCCCCTCGGCATCCACCACTCGCCCCGCGAGCCCCGATCGGCGACCCGCCTCCTGGGCAAGTGATGGCGCGCTGCCGACCGCGACGCACGCGGCCGCGATCGCGGCTGCGCGCACCCACCGCGCCCACCGGCTCATGGCGTGAATCGGCCGAAGTCCTCGGGATTCAGCCGCCGGAGGTACTCCTTCAGCTCTTCGGCGCTGAGTCCGCCGGCGGGCCGCTCGTCGGCGGACAACTCGCCGCTGGCCTCGAAATCCGACGCTTCCGCGATCTCGATCGAGTTCTCGTCGAGGAGCTCGTCGCTCGTGTAGATGGTGGCCCCCAGCCGGAGCGCGATCGCGATTGAGTCCGAGGGGCGCGCGTCGATGCTGAAGACTTCCGTGCCGCGGCGGATGATCAGCTCCGCGAAGTACGTGTTGTCGACCACCCGGGTGATGAGCACGCGCTGCAGGGTGCCGCCCAGCCCGGAGATCACGGAGCCGAACAGGTCGTGCGTGAGCGGACGCGAGAACTTCATTCCCGCGAGCTCCATGGCGATCGCACTCGCCTCGCTCGGACCGATCCAGATCGGCAGCACCCTCGTGCCACCCTTCTCCTGGAGGATCACGACCGGGGTGTTCGAGGAACGATCCAGACCCAGACTCTGTACCGTGACTTCAACCATGTGGCCTCC
Organism: Gemmatimonadota bacterium; assembly: GCA_047459275.1. Taxonomy (GTDB): domain Bacteria; phylum Gemmatimonadota; class Gemmatimonadetes; order Longimicrobiales; family RSA9; genus CALBZE01. The sequence continues at coordinate 11,186 of VSDC01000019.1, read as the reverse complement.
GGCCCGGGCGGCGGTCCCGGGCGATCAGGTTACCGCATTCGCAGAGCCGCCATCCACGTGGCGTGCCAATCGATTTTCGCATCCGTACCCCACGACCACAATGGCGGATCCTGCGGCGGGCGTCCAGCGTCCTCCACTCCAGTCTCAGCCTCCCAACGCCCTCTGGAGCGGCTCGACCAGGTCCGTTCGCTCCCAGGGGAAGAACACGACCTCGTGCCCACATTTCTGCCCCGTGTACGGCTCGCGGCCGAAGTGGCCGTACACAGCCGTCGGCTTGTAGATCGGGTAGTCGAGGCCGAGCCGCTCGATCAGCGCCCGTGGCCGGAAGTCGACGACCCTGTGCAGCGCCTCCGCGATCCGGTCGTCGGGAACTCGTCCGGTGCCGAACGTATCAACAAAGATCGCCACGGGCTCCGCCACGCCGATGGCGTACGCGATGCAGACCTCGCAGCGCCGGGCGAGCCCGGCGGCCACCACGTTCTTCGCGGCCCAGCGCGCCGCGTACGCGCCCGAGCGGTCCACCTTCGAGGGGTCCTTCCCGCTGAAGGCGCCGCCGCCGTGCCGCGCCGCGCCGCCGTACGTGTCCACGATGATCTTGCGCCCGGTCAGCCCCGTGTCGCCCTGGGGCCCGCCCACCACGAAGCGACCGGTCGGGTTGATGTGGAGCACGCAACGCTCGGGATCGAACCACTCACGATCCTCGCGGGCCTCCCGGCCGGGGTGGTCCTCCCTCGCGCCGTTAAGCGCGGGCACGATAACGTGCCTGACGATTGCCTCGCGGACCTCGTCGAGCGTGATGTCGGGCTCGTGCTGGGCGCTGACCACCACCGTGTGCACCCGCACCGGGCGGTCGCCCCGGTATTCGACGGTGACCTGCGCCTTCCCGTCCGGGCGCAGCCAGGGCAAGGCCCCCTGTTTCCGGACTTCCGCCAGCCGGCGCGTGATGCGATGGGCGAGGAGGATCGGCGCGGGCATGAGCTCGGGAGTCTCGTCGGTCGCGTAGCCGAACATCATCCCCTGGTCGCCGGCGCCGCCGATGTCGACGCCCACGGCGATGTCTGGAGACTGGCGGTCCAGGGCCGAGAGGACCGCGCACGACTGGGCGTCGAGACCGTACGCGGCGTTCGTGTAGCCGGTCTCCCGGATCGTCTCCCGCGCGAGTGCGGTCACGTCGATGGCCGCCTCTGTCGTGATCTCTCCCGCGATGAACACCAGCCCCGTGGTCACGAGTACTTCGCAGGCCACCCGGCCAGCCCGGTCATGGCAGAGCACCTCGTCCAGGATCGCGTCGCTGATTTGATCCGCGATCTTGTCCGGATGCCCTTCCGTGACGGACTCGGATGTGTAGAGGCGGGTGCTCACCGGCGGTTTCCCTCCAGGTCCTGCGCAGCGGTCATGCAACGGGCTCGCGCCCGCCGTGCGTCGGATTCCACCGCCCGGAGAAGAAGGAGAGGTCGAGCCAGCGCTCGATCTGCTCCGTCAGGATCGCCGTGACCTCCGTCGCGGTGGACGCCTGGAGCGCCTCGCCGACCGCCTCCCGTGCGTCCGCCGCAGGGACGCTGCGGATCACCTTCTTGACCTCCGGGAGCGACGCCGGGCTCACGCTGAGCACCGTGATCCCGAGCCCGATCAGAAGGAAGACGCCGAGCGGGCTCGATGCCAGCTCGCCGCACACGCTGACCTCGATCCCCGCGGCACGGGCGGCTCGGGCGATCCGCTTCAGCAGCTTGAGCACCGCCGGGTGGAACGGGTTGTACCTCGGCGCGAGGCGCGCATTGCCCCGGTCGACCGCGAGCGCGTACTGCACCAGGTCGTTCGTTCCGATCGAGAAGAAATCCACGTGCCGTGCCAGGTCCCCGGCCGTCAGCGCCGCCGCCGGCGTCTCGACCATGATCCCCAGTTTGTAGCCCGGATTGTACGGGATCCCCTCCCGCCGCAGACGCTCTTCCTCCTCGGCGAGCAACGCCCGCGTCTGGAGGATCTCATCGATCTCGTTGACCAGCGGGAGCATGATCCGGACGTCCCCGTGCGCCGTCGCGCGAAGGATCGCCCGCAGCTGCGTCCGAAACAGGTCCGGCATGTCCAGGCAAACCCGGATCGCCCGCCACCCGAGGAACGGGTTCTCCTCCTGCGGCATGTTGAGGAAGAGGGGGAACTTGTCGCCGCCCAGGTCGTAGGTCCGGATGTAGACGGCATCGTCGGGGAACGCTTCCGCCGCCTGGCGATACGCGAGGTACTGCTCCTCCTCGCCCGGCACCGTGCTCCGCCCGACGACCAGGAACTCCGTCCGGAAGAGGCCGATCCCCTGAGCCCCGTGGGCCCTCGCGACCCGCGCCTCTCCCGGCAGGTCGATGTTCGCCCGCAACAGCACGGGCTGATGGTCGGGAGTGACCGGCTCGAGGTGCGCCAGCAGGACGAGCTCCTGCTCCCATTCCCGCACCCGGATGTCACGCTCCCGATAGAGATTCTTCTCCCACTCGGTCGGCTCGACGACCACGCGCCCCGCGCGGCCGTCCAGGATCAGCTCCTGACCCGTCTGGACCACCCGGGAGAGGTCGCCGAGGCTCACCACGGCCGGAATCCCGAGCGCCCGGGCGAGGATCGCGGAGTGTGACGTCCGGGTTCCCGCGTCCGTCGCGATCCCGAGGATCTTCTCCCTGTCGAGCTGGACCGTGAGACTCGGGGTTAGGTCCCGAGCCACGAGGATCACCTTGTTCCGGAGGTTCTGCAACGAATGGTCGGGGTCCTCGATGCCGAGGAGGCGCCGGATCACGCGGTTCCCGACGTCCATGAGATCGTTGAGGCGATCCATGACCATCGGGTGTCCGGTGCGGCGCCATTCCGACTGGAACTCTACCATCCGGAGCTCGAACGCCCGGGCCGCGGAGAGGCGGTTCTCCCGGATGTACTCGACCGTGCCGTCGATCAGCTCGGCATCGTCGAGCATGAGGAGCTGGGGGTCGAAGATGTGCGCCTCGACCTCTCCCAGACGCGCCTCCGTGTTGTCCCGAACTTCCCGGATCCGCGCCTTGGCCCATTCCCGCGCTTCGTGGAAGCGTTCGATCTCCCGGTCGACCTCCTCGGGTGCGACCATGACATACGGCACGCGCGGAATCTCGAGCCGCAGCACGTGCGCCGGGCCGATCACGATCCCCGGCGCCGCCGGTATCCCGTCACGGGTCAGCCTCAACTCCCGTCACTCCTCTCCGAATCCCCTCGAGACCAGGTCGGCCAGCTCCTCGAGTGCCTGCTCCGCGTCCTCTCCGCACGCGCGAATGGTGATCTCGCTGCCGAACTCGGCCGCGAGCATCATGACACCCATGATGCTCTTCCCGTTGACCTGCATCTCCTCCTTCTTCACCCAGATGTCCGACTGGAACCGGTTCGCCAGCTTGACGAACTCGGCAGCCGGTCGCGCGTGCAGCCCGTACTTGTTCCGGATGCGCACGGTACGTTCGTGTTCCACGTGGGCAGAACTCATTACAGGAGCCTCACGAGCAGTCCAAAGAACGAAGAACCCAGGAGCATCAGGATCACAGGCCCACGGACACGGGCGCCGAAGCGGGCGCCGAGAATCGCCGCGACGATGGCGATCACCGTCCAGAATGCCGGGAGCGACTGTCCGACGGAGATGCTTGCCGTGGACAGGTGTCGTCCCGCAACGGCCAGGGGCACGGCCATTCCGACCAGGAACGCGCCCACCACCGGGAGCACCCTCTGGACGGTCGCGATCCCCGACCGCCGCATCTGCTCGCCGACCCGCTTCCCTTCCCGCCACCCCAGCCGGTAGCTCCATAGCCGGAGCCCGACGTGGCCGACGTTGTAGACCACGAGGAATGAGATCACGGCAAGCCACCACGTGGCGCCGACCATCAGCAGAGCGAGAGAGAAGAGGAGGCAGACCGGGCGCCACCCAGCCCAGACCAACCGGTCCCCGATCGTCCCGAGCGACCCGCGGACCGCAGTCTTGAACCGCTCGACCACGACCGGGTCCTCACCCTCCGCCTCCATTCGGGCCACCGCACCGAGCGCCATCGGCGCCAGGTACGGGTGGCTGTTGAAGAGCCTCGCGTGGCGGGCCACCGCGTCGGCGAACCGCTCCGGATCCCCTCGGTAGATAGCGCGGAGCACCGGGAGCAGCGCATACGCGTACCCGTGGCCGATCAGCGTCCGATAATTCCACGAGGCCTGGATCGAGAACGAGCGCCACAGCATCGCCGCCCGCTCTCGCCGCCCTGGAAGGCTCAGCCGACGATCAGCAGGATCAGCCCGCATATCGCTCCCAGCACTACGGCGAATCTCCGCCCGCTCCACCCATCGAAGAGCGAGAGCGCCGCCCCCGCCATGGCGGCCCCCGCCACGCACAGCATCCCCACCGCCACGTCGTCGCCGATTCCAGGGCCCGCGCTCGCCGCGGCGAGCACGGCGGTCACCAGCGCGGCGCCGACCACCGTGACCAGTGCCCCGCGCCCGAAATCGAGCGCGACGGCCGTGAGGTGCACCCGCTCGAGCCGGCGGGGTTCGAGCGGATCGCGCCCGTCCACGCTCGCCACGAGGCGTTCGTTGAACCGGCGCAGCGCGTTCACGGAGGCGCCGCAAACCCGCTCCCAGAGGAGCGCGAAGACCACGGCCAGGAGGAGCATGTCCGGCCGCTGCTCGCCGCCCGAAGCCGCGATATAGCCGGCCGTCGCCGCCACCGCCGCCGTGCCCGCCTCCGGATATCGCGCCGCGCCGATCGGCAGGATCACGAGCGCGAAAAGCTCCAGGAGCACACCTACCGCGACGCCCTCGAGCGGCCGACCCAGCAGGAGGCCCATGACCGGCGCCGCGACGAGCGGCCTCGACACCATGACTTGGGCGAACGCCGTCGCGTCCAGCCCGACCGCTCCGCCCCAGAGTGCGATCGCCAGCCAGCTCACCGCCGCTGTCGCTCCGGCGGAAGGAGTTCCTCGAGGGTGACCCGCCGCGCGTCCGGAAGGTCCCGCGCACTCACCTCGACCCCTTCCGCCGCCAGCGCCTCCAGATCACGCTCTTCGTCTTCCCCCAGGTACACGTACGGAAGCACAGCGCGTCGGCCGGGCGAATGATGGATCCCGCCAATGTTGACCTCTTCGCCACGCAGCGCGCCCCCCTCCGCCAGCGCGAGCATCGTCCGCACATCCCGCGTCAACACGATCACGCGCCGCGGCCCCGACTTCCATTCCTCCACACGACGACGCGCCGTGGCCACGTCTTCGAACCGCGCCTCGATCTCCGGGGGGAGTCCGAGACCGTACAGCTCCTGCTCCCACTTGGATTCGGCCAGCTCGTCGTCCACCACCACGATCATGTCGGGGTGCAGCCGCGACCCCCAGCCGACCACGACCTGCCCGTGGATCAGACGCTCATCGACCCGGAACAGAAGAACGGGCATGACCTCCGAGCTCCATGGGTGCACACACGATCCCGGCACGTCCCTTCTCGAGGAGCCGCGGGACCAGCTCCTCGATGGGAAGATGGCGGTGCATCACGAATTCCAACAGGAGCGGCAGATTCACGCCGCAGACCACCACCACATCCGACCTCCCCGCGCACAGGCGTCGCGCGGCGAAGCTACAGCTCCCACTCGGCAAGTCGGTGAAGACGACGACCGGACCGCCGTCCAGCCGCGCCTCCACCGCCCTTTCGAGACTCTCGGGCGAGAGGCCACGGTTGCTCAACGGCTCCAGAACATCCTCGCCAACGTCGCAGATCCGCCTGACCGCGTCGACCAGCCCCTCGGCCAGGGTACCGTGTCCCAGAACGATCCCGCGGGCCGGCGTCGCCTCACTCATAGTCCTCCTCCAGGTAGTCCCGCACCGGCCGCATGGCCTCCTGGAGCCGCTGGTTGAACAGCTTCGCCGAGTTGATCCCCGCGTACTTCAGCAGCTGATTCATCGCGATGACCTCACAGATCACCGTGATGTTCTTGCCCGGGTTGAGCGGGATCGTGACTCGCGGGATCGACACGCCGAGGATCTCCATCTCCTCCGTCTCGAGCCCGGTTCGATCGTAGTGCCGCTCCTCGCTCCAGTCCTCGAGCTGGACCACCACCTCGATCCGCTTCTGCTGCCGGATCGCCCGGATCCCGAAGAGCGCGGGGATGTCGATGATTCCGACCCCGCGGATCTCCATGTGATGCCGCTGCAGCGCGTGGCCCCGGCCGATCAGGACGTCGTTGCCCCTGCGCGTGATCTCCACGACGTCGTCCGCGACCAGGCGATGGCCACGCTCGACGAGGTCCAGAACGCACTCGCTCTTCCCGATCCCGCTGCGGCCGATGAACAGCAGACCCACGCCGTACACGTCGGCAAGGGAGCCGTGCATGATGGTCCGCGGCGCGAACTCGCCTTCCAGGTACGGGTGGATGCGTCGGTAGAACTCCCCCGTCTTGAGCCGCGTCCGGATCAGCGGCACCCCGTGCCGGTCCGCCTCCGCGATCGCCGGGCTCGGGACGTCGAGCCCCTTCGTCACGATCACGGCGGGCATGTCGAGAGCGAAGAACTTCTCGAGGACCGACCGCATCTCCGGCCGCGGGAGCGAGCGCAGGTAGCTGATCTCCGTCTCGCCCAGCACCTGGATACGCCCGCCGACGAAGCGCTCCGTGTAACCGGCGAGCACCAGCCCGGGGCTCGAGACATCCGGCCCCTCGATCGGGCGCGTGAGCCCCGACGCCCCGGCCAGCAACTCGAGTTGCAGCGACTCGCCCTTGCTCCGCAGCAGGTCTTCGACGGTCATCGTCCTCGCACGATCCGTAAGTTGCGGCGCGGCGTCACACCCTCACCGGCTCGCGCCGCGCCACACGTCTTCCTCGCCGCGCCTTTTTCTCCGTGATCTGGCGGCGCGCCCGGTCGAGCGCGCCGTCGAGCGCGGCCCGGAAATCCGCGCCCGTACCGCTCGCCCGGATCGCCGGCGAGCCCGCGATCACGAGGCACGCATCTACCCGGTGTACCCCACGCTGGACGGACAGATCGATCTCGGCGCCGATCAGCTCCGGAGCCACGCGCCGGAGTCGGGACAGCCGCTCCTGCGCCCGCTCGCGGACGGCCGCGGGCGCCCTGCACCGCCGTGCACTGATCGTGACGTACATGCCGCCTCCCGGGTAGAGGTTCACGCTGCGTCCGCCGATCCCCGCCCCGACCGCTTCCAGGATTCCAGCACCTGCTCGAGGTGCGCTTCGGTCTGTTCCGCAGCCCGATCCCAACTGAAGCGTTCGGCGAAGGCGCGCGCTTCGCGGCCGAGGCGCTCCCGGAGTCCTGCGTCGGTGAGCAGCCTCGTCAGACGGTCCGCCAGCGCCTCCACGTCGCCGTGGGGCACCAGGAAACCCGTCGAGCCGTCAACGACAGAGTCCCGGAGACCCGGCGAATCGCTCGCCACCGTCGGCGTCCCGCACGCCGCAGCCTCCAGGTTCGTGATCCCCCACCCTTCTTTCGGCGATGTCAGCACGTGCACCCAGGCCCGCTGGAAGAGCCGCCGTTTCTCTTCCTCCGGCACGAAACCGAGAAACCGGACCGCGTCCTCCAGGCCGAGCTCGCCGACCAGCGACCGGAGCGCCGGCTCGTGATCCCCGCGCCCCGCCACCAGGAGGCGCGCGTCCACACCCCGCTCACGCAGGACGGCGAGAGCCCGGATGACCAGGTCGACCCGCTTGTACCGCTTCAGCCGCCCCAGGTACAGCAGCGTGGGCTGCTCGAAGCGCGGTTCCTCCCCGGGACGATACCAGTCGAGGTCCACCCCGTTCGGGATCACGACGATCCGGTCGCGCCGGAAGCCGCGCGAGACCAGGTCGTCCGCCGTGCTCGGCGAAACGGCCTCGACGGGAACGTCCCGGTAGACCCACGGCAGCGGCCGCTCCAGGAGCCACGTCGCCGCGGCCAGCGGCACGGACGCCTCCTCGAACGCGGTCCTGCCGAACAGGTGGTGCACCAGCAGCACCAGGGGGAACCGGCCCCAGTACGGGGTGAACAGCGGGACCTTGTTCAGGTCCTCGACCACCAGGTCGAAGCCGTGCTGCCTCAGCGACCGGCGATAGTAGATCGGTGCCGCGAGACTGAACGTGTAGCGCCCGCCCACCCGGTGGACGTCCAGCCCATCCACCTCCTCCCGCGAGGCCGCGCCCGACCACCCCGACACGAGCAGCGTCACCTCGTGTCCCCGGCGCGCGAGGCGGCCGAACAGTTCGTGCAGGTGGATCTCCGCTCCCCCTGCCTGCGGGTTCCGACCGTCCTGCCAGTTGACGACGAGCAGCTTCAGCGTGCCTCCCCCCGACCCGGTCGGCTCAGCTGCGCCCTTCGATCCGGCGATAGAGGGCGTCCAGCACCCCGTTCACGAACCGCGGGCTTTCCGTGGTTCCGTATTTTTCGGCCAGCAGGATCGCTTCCTGTATGGAGACTCGCGGCGGAACGTCCTCGATGTACAGCATCTCCGCCGCAGCGATCCGCAGGATGTTGCGGTCGATGACCGCCAGGCGCTCGAGCCGCCAGTTCGTCAACGACGCTTCGAGCGCGCCGTCGATCTCGTCGATGTGCTCGGCGACGGTACGGATCAGCGTCTCCAGGTATTCCCGACTGTCCTGTGCGATCCGACGGTGCTCCTCGAACTCCCTCAGGATCGCGAGCGGCGGGGTCTCGCGGCCACGCGCCTCCCACGCATAGAGAACCTGAAGCGCCCAACCTCGGGCGCGGCTCCTCGCACGCACGCTAGGATTCCAGTTGCCGATAGAGATCGCTCACCTCGAGGGCGCTCATGGCGGCGTCCCAGCCCTTGTTCCCGTTCTTGCCGCCCGCACGGGCGAGCGCCTGGTCCGGTGTGTCGGTCGTCAAGACGCCGAACGCCACGGGGACGTCGCTCGAGAGCGCGACGGAAGCCAGCCCCTTGGACGACTCCCCGGCCACGTAGTCGAAGTGGGGCGTCTCCCCCCGGATGACGCAGCCAAGGGCGATCACGCCGTCGTAGCGTCCGGACTGCGCCGCCCGCCGCGCGACCGGCGGCAGCTCCCACGCGCCCGGCACCCAGAACGTGTCGATGTCGTCCTCGCGAACCCCATGCTGCACGAGGCAAGCCCGGGCGCCGGCAAGGAGCCGCTCGGTGACGAGTTCGTTGAAGCGGCTCACCACGATGGCGAACCGCTTCCCTTCTCCGGACAACCGCCCAGTGAATACACCCACTTCCCCGTCCTCCGTGAAAGACTACGTCTCTGCGGCCACCGCGTCGGCGCGCTCCTGGGACGCCTGCGGTCCGGTCCCGCCCTGGACGGCCCCGCCCTGCACGGTCCCGCTCTCGCCGAGGCCGCTCAGGAGGTGCCCCATCTTCGTGCGCTTCGTCTCCAGGTAGCCGCGGTTGTAATCCGTGGGCGCGATCTGGATCGGCTCGCGCCCCGTGATCTTGAGGCCGTACCCTTCGAGCCCCACGATCTTGCGCGGGTTGTTCGTGAGGATCCGGATCGAGCTCAGCCCCAGGTCGAGGAGGATCTGGGCGCCGATCCCGAAGTCGCGCAGGTCCGGCTTAAAGCCCAGGGACTCGTTCGCCTGCACCGTGTCCTGGCCCTGGTCCTGGAGCGCGTAGGCGCGGATCTTGTTCGCGAGGCCGATCCCGCGGCCCTCCTGCTTCAGGTAGACGACGGCGCCTTCCCCCTCCTCCTCGATCCGACGCATCGCGGCGTGGAGCTGCTCGCCGCAATCGCAGCGAAGCGAGTGGAACACGTCGCCGGTCAGACACTCGGAGTGCATGCGCACCAGGACGTTCTTCTTCCCGGCGATCTGGCCCTTCACCAGCGCCACGTGCTCGCGCTGGTCGACCTGGCTCTCGTAGGCGATGATGCGGAAGTGGCCGAACGGCGTCGGCATGTCGGCCTCGGCGACGCGCCGGACGAGGCGCTCGTTCCGGAGGCGGTACGCCACGATCTGGGCCACGGTGATGAACTTGAGACCGTGCGTGGCCGCGAACTTCTCGAGGTCGGGCCGCCGCGCCATCGTGCCATCGGGGTTCATGATCTCGCAGATGACGCCCACGGGCGGGAGGCCGGCGAGGCGCGCGAGGTCGACGGACGCTTCGGTCTGGCCGACGCGGCGGAGCACGCCGCCGGGCACCGCGCGCAGGGGGAAGATGTGACCCGGCCTGCGCAGGTCCTGGGGCCGCGTAGTCGGGTCCGCAAGGAGCCGGATCGTCGTCGCCCGGTCGAAGGCGCTGATCCCCGTCGTCACGCCGAAACGCGGGTGCGCGTCGACGGACACCGTGAAGGCGGTGCCGTACCCGTCGTGGTTGTGCTCCGTCATGAGCGGCAGGTCGAGCTCGTCGGCGCGCTCGGGCGTGAGCGCCACGCAGATGAGCCCGCGGCCGTGCGTCGCCATGAAGTTGACGTGCTCGGGCGTGATCAGCGCCGCCGCACAGACGAGGTCGCCCTCGTTCTCACGGTCCTCGTCGTCGGCGACGATGACCATCTTCCCCTGGCGAATGTCTTCTATGGCGTCTTCGACGCGATCGAAGGGCATGTTCCACCTTCCTGGATGTCGTCGAGGCTCAGCCTTCTACCCCAGACGCCGCGCTACGCTTCAGGTAATGAACGACGAACCTGCCGAGCAGGTCGCCTTCCAGATTGACCCGGGAGCCCGGGGCGAGGCGCGAGAGCGTCGTGTGCTCCCAGGTGTACGGAATCACGGCGATCTGGACCACGTCCCGGTCGGGGAGCGCGTTCACGGTCATGCTCACGCCGTCGATGGTGATGGAGCCGTGGAGCACGGTGACCTCCGCGACGTCCTCGGGCATGCGGATGTCGATCCGCCGGTGCTCACCATGGTGCTCGACCGAGAGCACGGTCCCCACGCCATCCACGTGCCCCGAGACGAAATGACCGCCGATCCGCCCGCCGAACGCCAGCGCCCGCTCCAGGTTCACGGGGCGGCCGGGCTGGAACTCGCCCAGCGTCGTACGCGAGAGCGTGGTCCCGATGGCGACGACATCGAACCCACCTTCATCGATCGAGACGACCGTCTGGCACACGCCGTCCACAGCGATCGAATCGCCGGGCTGCAGCCCGTCGAGGACCCGGGTCGCGCCGATGCACAGGCGCACGCCATTCTCGACCGGCGCGACCGCGCGAACGCGTCCGACCTCTTCGACGATCCCCGTGAACATTTAACGCATCCGATCGAGGAGGACCATGATGTCCG
>VSDC01000365.1:0-2981 GCA_047459275.1 Gemmatimonadota bacterium | reverse complement strand
CGACGACGGCTGACGGGAACGTACCTTGCACCCCGTCGCCAGGGGCTCGGCACTCTTCCGCAGGAGGCTCTGGCATGCGATCGGGGATGCGCTCCCGGACATGGCGACGGTTCAGTCTTCGTGACCGAAACGCCATCCGCGCTCGGCTTCTAAATGGCCAGAACCCGGGTTGCCCCCAGTGCGGCGGACCGCTCGAAGCGCAGCCTACCACGCGCCTTGCCGCGGTCCTGCCGCCCGGCGCGTCCGGCTACGACCTCGAATGCCGCACCTGTCGCCGATTCCACCCGACCATACGGCACACTCCGGAATCCCTCTATTTCCTGCGCCTCAGACGACTCGCGGCGGCCGTGCTCCGGGCCTGAGCCGGGCTTCCCGCCCGTTGCCGCCGGTACCGGCGAACCGTACATTGGCGGGCCATGAGTCCATTCGATCGGCTCATCGCCGCCCTCGGGAAGGAGCGAGGGCTCGACCCACGCACCGTCGTATTCGACATCCACATCGAAGAGCGGGAGGGCCGCCTCGTAGCGGCCGGCGCGACGACCAGCGCTGAAGCGGTCGAGGAGTTGCTCGCCCGCGCGGCGGCAGAATTCCACGCCGACGTGGTCGACGAGGTGGTCCGGCTCCCGGACCCCGCCCTCGGCGATCGGGTCCACGCGCTCGTCACCGCCGCGATTGCGCCCGTCCACGCCGAGCCGCGCGTGTCCTCGACGCAGGTGTCGCAGTACGTGCTGGGTCACCGCCTCGACCTGCTCTCGCGGACCGACGTGTGGTGGCGCGTTCGCGGGGAGGACGGCTACATCGGCTGGGTCCACGACGGCTACCTGGCCGTTGGGAGCGCGGAGTGGGCGCAGGCGTGGGAACGTGGACAGGGCGGCGAGCCGCTGGTGTCGCTCGGCGCGGAGATCACCGACGACGAGGGGCGAAGGCTCGGCCGTCTCCCGTGGGGCGCACGCGTGATCCGAAATGCGCCCGGGAGGGTCCGACTCCCGGACGGAAGACAGGTCGTCATCGCCGCGGGCGAAGTCGTCGAGGCCGACCGACTCGCCGACTGGTTCCCGCCCCGGGGCGAGAGTGTGGTCCGCACCGCCCGTCGGTGGTACGGCACGCCCTACCTCTGGGGCGGCGTGACGACCTGCGGCGCCGACTGCTCCGGCTTCGTCCAGTCGATCTTCTGGATGCACGGGATCGCGCTCCCGCGGGACGCAGACCAGCAGGTGCGCGTCGGGTCGGTCGTCGAGCCGGGCCCGGACCTCTCGAGCGTTCGCGCGGGCGATCTCCTCTTCTTCTCCGAACGCCCCGGCCGCATCACCCACGTAGCGATCTCCGTCGGCGGCAGCCAGATCATTCATTCCGCCCTCTCGAACGGGGGCGTGGCCGAGAACGACCTCCTGGGCCAGGACGCGGTGGGACAGCGGCTGCGCGACATCCTGACCACCGTGAAGCGGGTGCTCCCCGACTGACGCGACGTCGGGGCCGCGGCGCACACCGGGATGATGGGCGGAGATCCCCACCGCCGTGAGGGGTCGCGACCGGACGCCGCGCTCAGGGGATCTGGAGCTGACGCCCGGGGATCAGGCGACGGGGATCGACGCCGGGGTTCGCGTTCAGGATCGCATCCACGGTGGTGCCGTACCTCTTCGCGATCCGCTCCAGCACGTCCCCCTTCTCGATCACGTGGACGCGCGCGCTGTCGACGGTCGGCGACGCCGGCTGCGCCACGGCCGTGGCGTTCCCGGCCGCGTTCCCGGCCGGCGCGCCTCCCGGTGCCGGGGCGCCCGGCACCGCGGCTCCCTGGGTCGCGACCCCTGGTGACGTGGCTCCGCCTGCCGCCAGACGCTGGGTGGGGAGGGGGCGCGTGAAGCGCGCGAGGCGCACGCCGATCGCGTCCTCGACCCGCTTCGCGCGCCAGGTCGAGGGTACGTCGTTGCTGATGATGGCGAACGCGATCCACTCGCCGTTGGCCGCGCGCACGTAGCCCGAGAGCGCGGACACATAGTTGATCGTCCCCGTCTTCGCCCTGAGGTTGCCCACGGCGGGCGTCTGGTGCATTCGCCTGAGACCTCGAGGGTCGCCCGCCTCGGGGAGCGTCTCCCAGTAGCTCGGCCACATTGGCGACCGGGCCATGTACGCGAGGAGATGGGTGATGGCCCTCGCACTGACCCGGTTCAGCACGGACAGCCCGGAGCCGTCGAACATCTGGAGGGCGATCGTGTCGAGCCCCATCTCGCGCTTGAGCATCTCGTGGATCGCGCGAGAGCCGCCCCGGACGCTCCCTTCGCCCGTCGCCACCCGGCCGACGGAGCGGAGCACCGCTTCCGCGTACAGGTTGTGGCTCTTCTTGTTGACGACGCTCAGGATCTCCAGCATCGTCGGCGACTGGTGCAGGGCGAGTACGCGGAGCGGCCGCGACTCGAACGCCGGCGCGTGGACCTTGCGCCCCGTCACCGGAGAGGATTCCGCCTTGTGGATCGAGCGGATGCCGCCGTGGACGACGATCCCACGCGCCTGCAGGACCTCCCGCAGCACCGCGGCCGCGAAGCGCGCGGGATCTGCCACGGGCACCGCGCGCCAGACGCCTTCGCTGCCGGCGCTGATCCGCCCGCGGATCACGATGGGGCCATCGTACGCCGCCCGGTTGACATCGAGCCACGTGCTCCCGCCCGCCACCGTCGTCGCCAGGTTCACGATCGCGATCCCCTCGCCGCCCGGGATCATCTGGATCCGGGGCCGCCACCCGACCGCCTCGCCCGGCTTGATCAGGAGCGTCACGATGTTCTCGTTGAACGAGAGCGCGCTCACCGGTGCGGCGTACCAGGCGTTCATGTAATCCTGCTGCCAGCCCACGCCGTATCCGTCACCGGTGAAATAAGACGCATCACCCACGATGTCCCCGCGGATCTCGCGGATCCCGAGGGCGATGAGGGTATCGGCGAACGCCTGCCACACGGCGGTCTTGCTCTCGTGGAAGCGGTCCGACAGCG
>VSDC01000364.1:0-2997 GCA_047459275.1 Gemmatimonadota bacterium | reverse complement strand
AACGGAGATGCCGCATGAACGATCCCGGCGAATCGACCCTCGAACGCCTCTTCCACGAAGCGCTCGAGCTGCCGCCCGAAGAGCGGGATCGCTTCATCGAGACGCACGCGCCCGACCCGCGCATGCGCGACGAGCTCCTCGCGCTCCTCGCCGCCGATGCCGACCCCGCCACCCCGCTGCGCGCCACCGCGGACGACCTCGCGGTAGCGGTCGGCTTCGTCGCCGCGCCGTTGACCGGCCGTCGGATCGGCCCTTACCGCGTCGTCGAGGCCATCGCTCAGGGCGGAATGGGCACGGTGTATCGCGCCGTACGCGACGACCTGGGAAGCCAGGTCGCGATCAAAGTGGTCCGCGGCTTCCTCGGTGACCCCATCCGCCTCGCCCGGTTCCGGCAGGAGCAGCGCGTCCTCGCCCGCCTCGAGCACGATCAGATCGCCCGGCTCCTCGACGCCGGCGTCGCCGATGACGACACGCCCTACCTGGTCATGGAGTACGTCGAGGGCGAGCCGATCACTGCGTGGTGCGATGCGCGCGGCCTCGGCATCGAGCCGCGGCTCCGCCTCTTCCTCGAGGTCTGCGACGCCATCGCCTTCGCCCACCGCCACGCCATCGTCCACCGCGACATAAAGCCCTCGAACGTGCTCGTGACCGCCGAGGGGCACGTCAAGCTCCTGGATTTCGGCGTGGCGAAGCTGCTCGAGAGCGACGAGGCGGAGGCGGCGCTCACGGCCACGGGGATGCGCGTCCTCTCGCCCGACCACGCCGCGCCGGAGCAGGTCCTGGGCGAGTCCATCACGACGGCGACCTGGACGCGATCTGCCTCCGCGCGCTCGAGCGCGACCCGGCGCGCCGATACGACGCGGTCGAGCTGTTGCGCGACGACGTGATCCGCCACCTGGACGGACTCCCGGTCGACGCCCGCCTGCCGACCTTCGGCTACAAGGCGGGGAAGTTCGTGCGCCGGCACGCGCTCGGCGTGACGGTGACGGCGGTCGTCACGCTGCTCGCCGCGGGCGGCGTCGCCGGGATCGCCTGGCAGGCGGAACGGGCCGAAAGGGCGCGTATCGAGGCCGAGGAGCTCTCGAACTTCCTCGTCGAGCTCTTCGAGGCGAGCGACCCTCTGGAGTCGGCGGGCGCGACGGTGACCGCGCGCGACCTCCTCGAGCGCGGAACGATGCGAGCCGGCCAGCTCGGCGACCGCCCTGAGGTGCAGGCGCACATGCTCGACGCCATGGCCCGCGCGTACCTCGGCCTCGGCGACTACGCGCGCGCCGATTCGCTCGCACAACGCGCGCTCGCCCAGGAGCGCGAGCTGCACGGCGAAAGCCACACCGACGTCGCCGCCGTCCTCGCGACGCTCGGCGACATCCGGCGCGAGCAGGGCGCGCTGGGCGAGGCGGAGTCCTACATGCGTCGCGCGCTCGACCTGCGGCGTCGCCACCTGGGCGACCGCCACGACCTCACGACCGGCACGATGCTCGATCTGGCGTGGGTGCTCTGGCAGGACGGCCGCTTCGCCGAGTCCGAAGCGCTCGCCCGCGAGGCGCTCGCCATGCGCGAGCGACTGTGGGGACCGGACGACCCCCGGCTCGAAGCGACGCTCACGCCCTTCTCCGGCATGCTGCCGGCCGGCGGGAAGGCGGTCGAAGCAGAAGCGGTGGCCCGCCGGGCGCTCGAGCTGAGACGCATGCTCTACGGCGAGGATCACCCGATCACGACGCACCAGCTCAACAACCTCGCCCAGGCGATCCAGGCCCAGGGACGCGTCCGGGAGGCGCGAGAGCTCTATCGGGAAATGCTGCGTCGCTACGACGCCGTCTTCACGGGCGACCATCCGCTGGTCGCCACCGCGCTCAACAACGTCAGCTCCACCTTCTACCAGGAGGGCGCGCTCGACTCTGCCGAGCACTACCTGCGCGCCGCGCTCGACATGCGCATCCGCCTCGACGGCCCGGTGTCCTCGGTGGTCGCTCTCTACTACCACAATCTCGGCAGCTTGCAGCGCGCCCAGGGCCGTCTCGAGGATGCGGAGCGAAATCTCGGGGAGGCGTACCGGCAGCGCCTCGAGCTCTACGGCGCCGACAACCCCATCGCGCTCCGCACCGGCGCCGCCTACGCGGACGTGCTCACCGCTCTGGGCAGGCACGGGGCCGCGGAGCCGCTCCTCCGGGAGATCCTGGAGCACCAGCGGTCGCCGTCCGGGGAGATCTCCACCGACGCCGCGCGCACCATGGGGTACCTCGCCGCCGCCCTCGCCCGGCGCGGCGCCTTCGCCGAGGCCGAATCCCTCTACGTCGCCGCCCTCGAGTCGGCGCGCCGAGGCATGCCGGCGACGCACCCCCGGCGCCGCGAGCTGGTCGAAGGCCTCGCCCGGCTCTACGAAGCCTCCGGCCGCCCCGAGGACGCGGAACGGCTGCGCCGGGAAGAAGCGGCAAGAGATTGAGGGACGGAGACGACGACGCGCGGTGAGGTCGTCGGACCGCCGCGCCGGGAAGAGGCGGGAAGGAATCGAGGAGGGCGCTACGCCGGAACGCGGGCGGGCCCGCGATCGTATGCACGGCCGGAATATCCCATTGCGCTCCCGAACGGACGGCTCTACGGTACCCCCGTCCGCTGCCGTTGCGACCAGTCGACTCGAGCGAGAACGAACGTGAAAACCATGCCGCTGACGTACGGAAGCTACTTACGACTCGGCGAGCTCCTCGAGCTCCAGACACCCGTCTCCGACGGGCCGGAGCACGACGAGATGCTCTTCATCGTGATCCACCAGGTCTACGAGCTCTGGTTCAAGGAGATCCTCCACGAGCTGGCGCACCTCCAGATGCTGCTGACCTCGAACGACACGTCCCGGGCCCAGCACACCTTCAAGCGGATCCTCACGATCCTGAAGGTCCTCGTCGCCCAGATCGACGTCCTGGAGACGATGACGCCGCTCGAGTTCCTCTCCTTCCGCCACCGGCTCGAGACCGGGAGCGGGTTCCAGTCGTTCCAGTTCCG
>VSDC01000363.1:0-3008 GCA_047459275.1 Gemmatimonadota bacterium | reverse complement strand
GATGCCGTCGCCCATCCCCTTCGCCTGCGTCTTCATGTGCTTCTCGAGCCCGGTGCCGAAGGCGAGGAGCACGACGACGGCGACGGTGCCCCACGTGATCCCAAGGATGGTCAGCGTGGTGCGCAGCCGCTGCGCGGCGACGTCGTCCAGGAACTGCCGGATCAGCTCGAGGAGGCGCATGGGTCGACCCGCTCAGCCGATGGTCCGGGTCGGTTTCTCGAGCATCCGCTCTCCCTCGGCGAGCCCGGAGACGACCTCGATGTTGATCGCGTCGCTGAGCCCCGTCTCGATCGTCCGCTTCTCCGTGGTGCCGTCGTCGCGCAGCACGGTGACCCAGGCGCTGCCGTTCTCGAAGGTGACGACGCGCTCGGGGATGGCGAGGACGTTCTCGCGCCGCTCGATGATGATCTCGGCGTTGGCGCTGTAACCCGCGCGGAGAGTGGCGCCGCCGGTGTCGGTCAGGCGGATCTCGATGGGGAACGTGGTCGCGTTCTCCTCCTTCTTCGCCTTGAGCGAGATCTTCTCGACGACGCCATGGATCTCCGCGTTCGGGAGCGCGCCGACGCGGATGACGACGGGCATCCCTTCGGCCAGGCGCCCGACGTCGATCTCGTCGACGGTGCCGCGGAAGATGAGGTCGTTCATGTTGGCCATGGTCATGAGGACCGTGCCTTCCTGGTAGCTGCTGAGCGGCACCACGGGGTCGCCGATCTCGACCATCTTCTCGAGGATGAAGCCGTCGATGGGGGACTTGACGACGGTCTCGATCCGGGTGTCGGCGATGGTGACCCGCCCCTGCTCGAGGAGCGCGAGGCGCTCGCGCGCGATTTGGAGCTGGACCTCCGCCTCGGCGAATCTGCGGTTCGTGGCGTCGAACTCTTGCTCGGAGACGAGGCCTCGCTCCTTCAGTTCGCGCTGGCGCGCGAGCTCGCGGCGCAGGTTGTCGAGCTCGATCTCCCGGAGCTCGAGCTGGCGGCGTGCTTCGACGAGCTCGAGGGGCGTCGGGTCGGGGCGGATCTCGAGGAGCGGGTCGCCGGCGCGGACGAAGTCGCCGACGTCCGCATACTGGTGCCGGACCACGCCCGAGACCTTGGACTTCACGCTGATCTCGACTTCCGGCTCGATGGTGCCGATCGCGAGGGCGCGATCGACGAGCTCCATGCGTTTCACCTCGACGGACGCGACGTCGTTCGTCGACCCCTCGGAGTCACGCAGCAAGACGGCGCTGCCGATCAGGCCGGCGCCGACGACCGCGCCGAGCACGAGCTTGATGTGTCGCTTCATCCCAGGCTCCGTGGTGAGCGAATTCTCGGGCGAAAAGGGTGTTCGTGGGTCGGTACGTTGGATTCACATCGTGAACGACGCGGGACGTACGTTGCCGGCGGGCTGGTGGTTTCATGGGGGCCGCCGCCCCTCCCCCTCCGCCCCGGGGCTTAGGGCTCAGGGCTTGGGGGGCCGCCCTCCCCTGCTACCCCGGGGCTCAGGGCTTGGGGCTTGGGGCTTAGGGGCCGCCGCCCCGCCCCCGCCACCCCGGGGCGTGGGGCTTGGGGCTCAGGGCTTGGGTGCCCCCAGCCCCTACTCCCTAAGCCCTACGCCCTACGCCCTACGCCCTACGCCCTAAGCCCTAAGCCCTCCGCACACAAATTGCACCACAATCCCCGCATGTCACGGGATCGGATCGTGTGGGCGGGGCTCGTCGTCGCGCTGTGCGCGGGGTGCCGTGGCGAGCCCGAGGAGATCGCGGTACGCGCGCCGTCCAGCCAGACGTTCCACCAGGCGGTAGAAGCGGTGCTGCCATCGGTGGTCTACATCCAGGTCGAAGCGCGGCCTGCCCGCATGGGCGGGCTGTTCGGCCTGATGCCCGAGCCGCCGCCGGAGCAGTCGCCGACGGAGGGGGCGGGGTCCGGGATCATCGTCTCGGAGGACGGCTACATCCTGACCTCGGACCACGTCGTCCAGAAGGCCGACCGGGTGTCGGTCATGCTGCACGACCGGCGGCAGTTCGAGGCGCGGGTCGTGGCCCGGGACCCGAGCACGGACGTGGCGGTCGTGAAGATCGATGCGACCGGCTTGCCCGTCGCGCGGCTGGGGGACTCGGACCGGCTCCGGCCGGGCGACTGGGTCCTCGCGGTCGGCAGTCCCCTCGGCCTGCAGTTCAGCGTGACGGCTGGCGTCGTCAGTGCGACGGGGCGTGCGATCGGGATCCTGGACGGGCAGCAGCGCACGGCGCCGCTCGAGCACTTCATCCAGACGGACGCGGCGATCAACCCGGGGAACTCGGGCGGACCGCTGGTGAACCTGGCGGGCGAGGTGGTGGGGATCAACACGGCGATCGCGAGCCCGACGGGCTTCTTCGCGGGGTACGGCTTCGCGGTGCCGATCAACCTGGCGCGCCGGGCGGCAGCCCAGTTGATCGAGCACGGCTACGTGCGCCGCGCGTACCTGGGCGTGCTGCTTAACAACGTGGATGCGGCGGACGCGAAGGTCTACGGCCTGGACACCGCGCGGGGCGCGGAGGTCGTGAGCCTCGAGTCGATCAGCCCGGCGGCGAAGTCGGGGATCCAGCTCGGCGACGTGATCGTGGGTATCGCGGGCCGGCCAGTCGCCACGGTGAGCGACCTGCAGGCGGCGCTGGCGGAGCTGGAGCCGGGCGAGACGGTGCCCGTCGACGTGGTCCGCTACGGCACGTCGCTGCGAATCCCGGTCGAGCTGGGCCTCGTCCGGTCGGGGGTGAAGCCGGAGCCCGCGCCGCCGCTCGAGGGTCCCACCCGCGTCGGCTTCTCCCTCGCCGTGGACGACGGGCGCCTCATCGTCGCCTCGGTGCGCGCCTTCTCCGCCGCGGCGCGCGCGGGGATCCGGCCCGGACAGCAGATCGTGGAGGTGAACCGCCACGAGGTCTCGACGATCGAGGAGTTCGTCGCGGCGGTGAACGAGGCCGACCGCGACGTCGTTTCGATCGTGGTCTTGGACCCCGAGCTGGGCCGCATGATCGTGAACTACGAGCTGCG
>VSDC01000018.1:0-14102 GCA_047459275.1 Gemmatimonadota bacterium | reverse complement strand
TCTCCCGGTGCGTGAACCCTTCCTCCCGCATGAGCAGAATGGTCCGGTCGCGCTCGGTGAGTCGCTGGAGCGCGGCCCGTACGCGACGTCGCCGCTCCTCGGCCGCCAGCGCCGCGTCCGGAGCGGGGACCGGCTCGCCGATCGGCGCGCGGTGGACGGCGCCGTCCAGGAGTCGCAGTCGCCGCGCCTGCGTGCGCGCCCATTCGCGCGCGAGGTTCGTCGCGACGCGGAACAGCCAACCGCGCAGCTCTCCCGGCTCGGGCGCGTGCACGGCCAGCCGGACGAACGCTTCCTGAGTCGCGTCCGCCGCGAGATCCGGGTCCCCCGTCAGACGGCACAGGTAGCGGAAGAGGTCCGCGTGGTGCTCGAGGTAGAGCGCCGCGATGTCGATCGGCTCAGATCGTGACACGACGTTTCAGCGGAAGGACCGGGTCCATCTCGCGCCGGGTGCGCCGCGTCCAACGCCCGGAGGAACAATGCACCAGGGGCCCGTCTTCTGACGAGGTCGGCGGCGCGCGGCCCGGGCGTGCGCCCTTGCGCGATCGGATACTTTCGCCATTATACGATCCGTCCCCTTGGAGAACTCCGCGGAAAACAGCCCGCGGAGGTCGACCTCCCACACGGATTCTGGAAGATCATGGAACACCAACCCTACTCCGTCCCGAGCCGGACGTTGATGGGCGCCGGCCCGTCCGACGTGCCCGAGCGCGTACGGCGCGCACTGATGCAACCGACCATCGGACACCTGGACCCGGCGTTCCTCGAGCTGATGGACGAGGTCAAGGCGCTGCTCCAGTACGCCTTCCGCACCTCCAACGTGATGACGATCCCGGTTTCAGGCCCGGGGACTGCGGGCATGGAGAGCTGCGTGGTCAACCTCGTGGAGCCGGGCGACAAGGTCATCGTCTGCGTGAACGGCTATTTCGGTGGCCGTCTCAAGTCTATGGCGGAGCGTTGCGGCGGGACGGTCGTCGAGCTGGCGCTCCCCTGGGGCCGCGCGGTGGATCCGGAACGTCTGGAGCAGGCGCTGCGCGAGCACCCGGACGCGAAGATCGTGGCGTTCGTGCATGCCGAGACGTCCACCGGCGCGCTGTCGGATGCGAAGACGCTGGCGGAGATCGCCCATCGTCACGGCTGCCTGACGATCGTGGATACGGTGACGTCGCTGGGCGGATCGCCGGTCGAGGTGGACGCCTGGGGGTTGGACGCGGTGTACTCGGGTTCGCAGAAGTGCCTCGCGGCGCCGCCGGGGCTTTCGCCGATCACGCTGAACGAGCGCGCCCTCGAGAAGGTGCGCAGTCGGAAGAAGCCCGTGCAGAGCTGGTTCATGGACGTCTCGCTCCTGATGTCGTACTGGTCGGGCGCGGGGCGGCGCGCGTACCACCACACCGCTCCGAGCAACGCCATCTACGGGCTGTACGAAGCGCTCCTCATGCTGCGCGAGGAAGGGATCGAGAACGCGTGGGAGCGCCATCGTGTCAACCATCTCGCGCTCCGTGCGGGGCTCGAGGCGCTCGGTCTGAGCTACGTCGTTCCGGACGGGGAGCGCACGCCGCAGCTCAACGCGGTCCACATCCCCGAGGGCGTGGACGACGCCCGGGTGCGCCGTCGCCTGCTCGAGGAGCACAACCTGGAGATCAGCGCCGGTCTCGGCGATTTCGCGGGGAAGGTCTGGCGGATCGGGTTGATGGGATACGGCAGCCGGTGGGAGAACATCGAGCGCTGTCTCACCGCGCTCGGGAGTGCCCTGATCGCCGAGGGAGTGAAGGTGGATGCGCACGCGGCGGTCGAGGCTGCCCGCGAGGCGCTCGATTCCGCCCTCGCCGTGAGCGGCCGCGCCTAGGCGGCGGGTCCGCGAAGCGGCGGCGGGTCTGCGACGCGCGTTCGGCCTTCGATGCTCTTTGCTCTATCGATCGGAGGCCGGACGCGCGTTCTCTTTCTCGATCACACCCTGTACCGCGGGAAGCGAGAAGGCGAACACCGTGCCACGGCCCAGCTCGCTCTCCACCCAGATCCTTCCACCGTGCGCCTCGACGATCCCTTTGGCGATCGCCAGGCCCAGGCCGGCTCCGGCCCTGCGCGCGTGCGTTGCCTGCCAGAAACGGTCGAAGAGGTACCCGATCTCGTCGGGTGCGATCCCCGGGCCCGAGTCCGCCACGGAGAAGGCGACCTCGTTGCCGCGAACCTGAGCCGAGACGCGGATGGTGCCGCCCTCGGGCGTGAACTTGATGGCGTTGCTCAGCAGGTTGGAGAAGACCTGCAGCACGCGATCCCGGTCGGCAAGGACGGGCGGAAGATCACCGGGCACATCCGAGTGAACGGTCAGGAGGCGGGAGGCCGCCGCGTGGCCATGGACCTGGAGCGCATCCGCGACGAGTGTGTCGGCGGGGATGGGATCTGGCCTGATCCGGAGCTCCCAGGCCTCGACCCGCGCTACGTCGAGCAGATCGTCCACCAGACGGGTCATGAAATCGACCGCCCGACGAATCACGTCCAGAAACCTGTTTGCCTCGCTCGCATCGCCCGACGAATCCGCGACGTGCTTTCGCAACGTCCGCGTCGCGAGCGAGATAGCGTGCAAGGAGTCGCGCAGATCGTGCGCGACGATGCGATTCGCTTCCTCCTCGGCCGGGAGGACCCGAATCCGGTCGAGCTTCCAGGACAGTCGGGCCGGCGCATCCACGAGGTAAGGCTCGAAAAAGGGATTCGTGAAGATCCGGCCGCCGACCACGACGGTCGGGTGGCACCGGAGGAGGCGATCGAGCTCGTCGGCGGGGACCCGGCTGCGGTCGTACAGGCAGAGCGCCGCGACCACCGGGAATTCGGGCAGAATCGAGTTCAGGCGGAACTCCCATTCCGAGAACCGGTCCCACCCCCCGGAATGGCCCGACACCGATTCCAGGTCGAAAACAACGTAAGTGCCCGCGTACTGCCCCCCACCTTCCCGGTACGGGTATCCCCTGTGCACCGCGCCCAGAACA
Source organism: Gemmatimonadota bacterium (assembly GCA_047459275.1). Taxonomy (GTDB): domain Bacteria; phylum Gemmatimonadota; class Gemmatimonadetes; order Longimicrobiales; family RSA9; genus CALBZE01. The sequence goes on along the minus strand of VSDC01000018.1, from coordinate 11,121 downwards.
CCCGCCGGCTCCCCCGGCAGCCCGAAGTCCGCAGGATCGCAGAACGACACTGCGCCTGCGGACACCTGCGCGGCCACGTCCACCCCCGCGCCCTCGAGCGCCCGGGCGAGCTCCTCCCGCGATTCAGCCGGTGCAACGAAGACCACGCGATGCCCACGTTTCACGCGGCGACCCAGGAACTGGGCCGTCTGTTCGATGGCGTGCGTACGGTCGTCGCCGACCACGCAGTGGTGCTTGCTATGGGACGTGGCGGATAGGGCGGAGGTGGGATGGTGGGGTGCGGAATCCGGGGTGCGCCCTTGAGTGATCATGCTCGCCTCCTCCGGGGCCTCGAGTCGAGCAAGGCCTACTCTGCTGGGATCGACCGGCCCCGCGACCACCGACCGGCAGCGCGCAGCCACGGACCCGTGATCCCGTGACACCGCCGTAACGAGAAAAAGCCGCTACGCACGGGCGCAGCGGCGCTCTGTCAGAAATGGTAACAAACGCCATCTGACGCGTCAAGAAATTTATTTTTTTTGTCGGCGGCCGAGCGGGATCGACCGTACCAGAGCGACTTCTTCCCACCGCACTCGGCGATGGAGACCCTGAGATGTCTCGACGCCGCGCTGCGCGATTTCGGGCAAAGCCGTCCCTCGAAGGCGTTCCCTCCGGCTCAGCTGCCGCTATCCAGTCGCGCATCCAGGGTCAGGTGGTAGACCGGTTGGAGCCGCTCGAGGGTGACGAGGACCTTGCCCTCGGCCTGGAGCTCGCGAAGCACGGCGCCCAGGATCGCCTTGAGCTCGAGGGCGCGGCGGGCGGCGACGCGATCGGCCGCGGTCCGTGCGAAGGCCTCGAGGTGCGGACGGAGCCACGGCGCCTCCGGGACCTCGACCGGGACGACCGGCTCGAGCGGCGCGGCGAACGCGGCGTAGCTCACGTCCACCGTGGTGCCGTACTCGTGCGCGCTCGTCCCCTGCGCCGCGTTGACGTTGCTGCGACGGAGCGCGGCCTGGACGTCCGGAGTTCGCATGGCCGAGGAGATCTCGAGCCGGAAGGGCGGTGCGCCGAGCTCGGCGAGACGCGCCTGGAAGCGAACGCCGATCTCCTCCAGGAGCTTGCGGGTGTCCGGGGTGACGTACGGGAACGAGTGCTCCAGCTCCCGGACGACCCAGAATCTGGACTCCCGCTCCAGCTCCACCAGTCGACCCGATTGCCGCAGCGTCAGCAACTCTTCATCGGTCGAGGGGCGCGGCACTCCCAGGCGCCGGGCGCGGGCCAGGTGGGCGTCGTTGCCGAAGCGCCGGAGCGCCGCCTCCTCGGAGGCCGTGAGGAGCGGAAGCGGTTGGAAGATGCGGTCTACCGAATCCGCCCAGGCCTCGATCCTGGCCCGGTGGGCTTCGAGGACGCGCCGGAGGTGCGCGTCGACGGGCGCGGACGCCGGCTCGCCGGGCACCGCGAGACGGCCCCGCTCGTCGCAACCGGCGGCGGCGAGCGCCGCCAGGCCGATTGCGACGAGGGCGGGGATGCGACGTCGCATTGCAACCACCCCGGGAGGCGCGTCAAGCCACCTGCATCGGCCGCGCACGGGCGTACTGGGGTGGCCAGGGGACGTCGACGCCGAGACGGTGGGCCGCGAGGAGCGGCCAGTGCGGCTGCCGCAGCATCTCGCGGGCGAGGAGGACCAGGTCGGCCTGCCCTTCCCGGACGATGCGGTCCGCCTGCTCGGGCTCCGTGATCAGCCCGACGGCCGCGGTCATGATCCCGGCCTCCTTGCGGATCCGTTCGGCGAATGGGACCTGATACCCCGGCGCCACGGGAATCCGGGCACCCGGGACGAGACCTCCCGAGGAGCAGTCGATGAGGTCTACGCCATGGTCCTTCAGGCGCCGGGCCAGCTCGACGGACTCTTCGGGCGTCCAGCCGCCCTCCACCCAGTCGGTGGCGGAGATGCGGACGAAGAGCGGCAGCCGCTCCGGCCAGACCTCGCGCACGGCGTCGACGACCTCGAGCGTGAGCCGGATCCGGTTCTCGAAGTCGCCACCGTAGCGATCCGTCCGGCGGTTCGAGAGCGGCGAGAGGAACTGGTGCAGCAGGTAGCCGTGTGCGGCGTGGAGCTCCACCACCTGGAACCCGGCTTCGAACGCGCGCGCCGCGCCGGCCCGGAACGCGGCGACGATGCCGCGGATCCCCTCCTCCGTCAGCTCCCGGGGCTGCGGGTACGTGTCCGAGAAGGGCACGGCACTCGGGGCGACGACCTCCCAGCCGCCCTCCTCCGGGGGAACCGCACCCTCCCCCTCCCACGGCCGCTTCGTGCTCGCCTTCCGACCCGCGTGCCCGAGCTGGATCCCGGCCACCGCGCCGTGGTCACGCAGGAAGCAAGCGATGCGGTGGAGGCCGTCCACGTGCGAGTCGTCCCAGATCCCCAGGTCGTGAGGCGTGATCCGCCCCTCGGGAGCGACCGCCGTCGCCTCCGTGATGACGAGCCCCGCGCCGCCGATGGCGAAGCGGCCCAGGTGCACGAAATGCCAGTCGCCCACGTACCCGCCCTCGGACGAGTACTGGCACATCGGCGACACGCCGATCCTGTTGCGCAGCTTCACGCCGCGGATCTCGAGAGGTTCGAACAGCATGACTCAGCTCCTCGTGCCCCGCCCCGCGATCAATCCGTCCACGCTCGCGCGACCCGCGCCCGCCGTGGCGAAGTACAGGAAGATCACCGCGTACAGCAGCGCCAGCTCGCCGCCGTTCTGGATCGGAGCGAGCGCGTGCGGCATGTGCGCCATCCCGTACGCGACCAGCATCTCGAGCACCAACACCAGCGCCACGGGGCGGGTGAGCAGCCCGATCACGATCAGCAGCCCGCCGAAGAACTCCAGCACGCCCGCGAACCCCATCTGCGAGAACAGCTCGGCCGTCGCGCCCGAGCCGCCCATCCCGCCGAACCAGCCGAAGAGCTTCTGGGCGCCATGCTGCATGAACAACAGTCCCGCCGCGATCCGCAAGATCACGTGCGTCACGGGCGTGAACTTCGCGAGTCCGGAAAGCACGCCGTTGGCTCCTGTCGTCGCCATACTCGATTCCTTCCCTTCCTGCCCAACCACGGGCCTCATCGTGTTGACGTCCGGCCGGCCGCAGCCGCGGCCGACACCGATTTCAGGCGCTGATCGTCGCGCCCGACTCCTGTTGCCACCCCGCCTCCACGCCACACACCACATCCGCCAGCGTCTGCCGTTCCAGCGCCGCCTCCATCGCGCGCCGCGCCGAGTCCGTCGCCTCCGCGAGAACCGCCTGGATGTGCCGCCCCACGGGGCATCCCGGGTCCGGGTCTCCCGGGGGCATGGCGAAGAGCTCTCCGCCCTCCACCGCCCGGTACACATCCAGCAGCGTGATCGCCGTCGCCGGACGCGCGAGCAGGGCCCCACCGCCCGCGCCCAACCGCGACGTCGTCAAACCCGCCCGCGAAAGGAGGCACAGCAGCCGCCGGATCACCGCCGGGTTCGTGTTCACGCTCGCCGCCAGACGCTCGGAGGTCACCGGCTCGCCTCCGCTCGTCGCGAGCATGGTCAGCACATGGACGGCCACCGCGAATCGACTGCTGATCGTCATCTCCACCCCGGCAGTGTGTAACCAAGGCGGTTACATACCCGGGGAACGGCGAGGCGTTCCCCGGGGCGTTCCCGAGGCGGTCTCCTCCGCGTTTCCTGAGGCGTGCCCTGGGGCGGGTTACGCGTTCCCCGGGCGAGTGACCCGGCGTCCCCTGGCATGCTCATGGCACCCCATCGTGCTCGGCGCATCCGATAGGCGTTGGAGGATCGTATGGCGATGATCGTTGTCGTCGCGACGGAAAGCCGGATCCTCGTCGGGGATGGCGGAGACGGTGTCCTGCGCGAGGCGCGGGGCCTCGGGCAGCACCGCCCCACGTGCCTGGCCGCGCCCGCCGGTGCGCCGGGCCGGGTGTGGTGCGGAACCAACCGCGGCGTCTTCCGGAGCGACGACGGCGGCGCGTCGTGGCAACCCTCCGGGCTGGACCAGATCCCCATCACCGCCCTCGCCGTGGACCCTGTCGAGGCGGATGTCGTCTGGGCTGGCACCGAGCCCAGCGCGGTCTGGCGTTCGGCCGACGGCGGGCGCACGTGGGACCGCACCGCGGATCTTTCGACGCTGCCCTCTTCACCCGAATGGGCCTTTCCGCCGCGGCCGGAGACGCACCACGTACGCTGGATCGCCTGCCACCCACACCAGGCCGGCCGGCTCTGGGTCGCGATCGAAGCGGGCGCGCTCGTGTCGACGACGGACGGCGGGCGCACCTGGCGCGATCGCGTCCCAGGCGGTCCGTACGACACCCACGAGTTGGCGATCCATCCCGACCGGCCCGAAGCGCTGTGCGCCGCCGCGGGAGACGGCTACTACGAGAGCGCGGACGGCGGCCGGACGTGGCAGCGACCGATGGACGGTCTCGACGTCGGGTACCTGAGAAGCGTCGCCATCGACCCGGGCCGGCCGGACGTCGTCGTGGTCTCGGCCGCCACGCACCCCCATGCCGCGTACGTGGCCGGCCGGTCCGACGGCCGGGTCTACCGCAGGGTCGGGCAGGGGCGGTGGGAGCGCGTGGTGGACGGCTGGCCGGACCCGCCGCGCACGATCGCGCCGCTACTCAGGCCCGGGACCTCGCCGGGCGAGTTGTGGGCGGCCGACGAGCGCGGCGTCCACGTGTCCGACGACGGCGGCGCGAGCTGGCGGCAGGCGGCGGGGTACCCGACGCCGCCGAGCTACCTGCGGGGGCTGGCCGTGGTGGGTGGATGAGCGAGATCGTGGAGCACCGCCGCCGGCCGGCCGATCGATGCCGGGGTCGATCGAGTGGCCGCTCGATCCATCCAGCCGCCTGATCGACCGCGGCCGCCCGCTCGACCCGCCGCCCGAATCATCGAGTTTGACGCTGCACCCGGTAGCGAACCACGTACGGGACGCCCAGTTCGTCCTGGACTACCGCCCACACGGCGTCGCCCTGGATCAGTGGCACGTCGATCCCGGCGGGAAGTCGCACGAACGCGAGCGGCTCGCCGTTTCGATCGTGCACCTGCCATAGCTGGGTGGGCGTGGAGTAGGGCTCGCGGGCGATCCACAGCGTCCCGTCGGCCGCGTACCTGACGTCCGACACCGGGGGGAGGTACTTCGGGACCTCGAGCGCCTCGCGGACATCGCGCTCGGCTTCGCTCCTGGTCCAAGAGCCGGACGTCAGAGATCCTATGATGGACTCGACCAGGCTGTCGGCGAGTTGGGACGGCACGGGAACCGGACGGTACGGATAGCGGCGGGAGTACAGCGTGTCGCCCCGAAGGCTCATCTCGGTGACGACGAAACTGGCGTCCCCCGTGTCCCGTGCCGCGCGCCGTTCGACCACCGCCATGCGCTCGCCGCGGGGATCGATCGCGATGAGCGGGTAATCCCGAAACGGATGAAATAAGCTGACCGTTACCCTTCCTCGCGTGAACAGCAACCCCTCCCCGGCGGTAGGGATCATGGCCAGCGTGTCGATGATCCTGCCCGAACGGTCGATGCGAAGGTACGGCCGATGGGTGATGGAACGCTGGGCTACCGAGGCGTTTCCTGGCGACACGACCGCCGTGCCGTCCGGCAGGAGCATGAATGGCCCGGTCGGCACGAATCGATCGTCCGGAGCCACAGCCAGCGCCTGTGTCCCGAGATGCTCTCCCTCCAGCGTGAAGAAGCTCACCCGCCCCGGGACCCAGTTGATCGCGTAGAGCGTGTCTGCCACGAAGCCGATGAACCAGAGATTCGCGAACTCGCCCGGCCCGTTACCCTTCCGCCCGACCGCCCGGAGGAAACGGCCGGATTCGTCGTAGATCCGGATCTGTCCGTCGACGGGTTGAGCGATGTAGATGTGGCCTTGGGGTCCGATGGTGAGGCCGTACACAGGAGGGACTCGGATCAGAGCGGTCTCCGGGTCGTCGACGCTCCCCAGCCTGAACTCCTCGACGACGGACCAGGTGGGCAGGTCCGCCACCCGGGCTTTGTCACCGGCTCCGCACCCGGCGACTGACCACAGAGCCAACAACACCGCCTGCGCCAGTGCGTCCCGGCAGTTTCGCGCGTAGGTTGCCATGTGTCGCCCTCCGGTTGCACGTAGTCGTCCGTGTCGCCCTCCGGCTGCACACAACCGCCTGCTACACCGCCGCGATCCAACACCACGGGTCCGCCGGCGACCGCTCGGGGCTCTCACCTGTTCAACGCTCACCCTCCGATAGATACGCTCGTAATGTATCTCCCGAGCGCGCACTAGTCCCGGGGAGACGTCCCGCGCCGACCCTCCCCTCACGCCCTCCTCTTGACATCTACAGAAGTGCCCCTCTACGTTCTGTCGAAAACTACAGAAACCCGGACGACGAGGTTCTCGCCGTGAACTCTGCCCGCACGCAAAAGGACGCGCTCCGCGGGTCGCTCGACCTGCTCATCCTCAAGACCCTCTCCCTCGGCCCCATGCACGGCTGGGGGATCAGCCAGCGGATCCGGCAGATCTCCCGCGGCGTCCTGGAGGTGAACCAGGGCTCCCTCTACCCGGCGCTGCAGCGCCTGGAGAAAGACGGACTGATCACCAGCGATTGGCGGACGACGGAGAACAACCGCCGCGCCCGGTACTACGAGATCACCGCGGCCGGCAGGCGCGCGTTGGGCGAGGAGATGGAGAGCTGGAGACGCTTCGCCGCCGCGCTCGAGGCGGTGCTCGCCACCAACTGAAGCTCAACCCCGTCGCACCGACCACCGAGGGAGCAGAACATGAGCTGGCTCGACGGCGCACGCGCCCGTCTACGCCTCCTCGCCCGCCGCGCCGCGGAGGAGCGCATGGATGAAGAAATCCGCTTTCACATCGACATGGAGACCGACCGCCTGGTGCGGGAGGAGGGGCTCGACCCCGCCGAAGCGCGCCGGCGCGCCCTCGTCGCCTTCGGCGGCGTGGAGAAGTTCAAGGAGGAGCTCCGCGACGGCCGCGGATTTCCCTGGGTGCGCGGCCTCTCCCTCGACCTGAGGCTGGGCTTCCGGATGCTGGTGAAGTATCCGGTCCTCACAGCCACGAGCGTCCTTGCCCTCGCCCTGGCCTTCACGCTGGCGGCGGCGTGGTTCGAGTTCACGTCGGACATGACGATGCCGCGGGTCCCGCTCGAGGAGGGCGACCGGATCGTGGGCGTGCGAAACCGTGACCTGAAGAGCACCGACGCCGATTTCCCGAGCGAGCCGCGGTCGCTGCACGACTTCGAGATGTGGCGGGAAGAGCTCGTGTCGATCGAGGACCTCACCGCGTACTCGCGGGTCGCGTACACGGCGACGACGGAGGATGGACGCTACGCGGCACTGGAGGGCGTCCGGACCACGCCGTCGCTCTTCCGGGTCGCCCAGGTCGTGGTGCTGAGCCATTCGGCGTGGCTCCGGCTCTTCGACGGCGACCGGTCGGCGATCGGGAAGACGGTGCGGCTCGGTGCGGAGCACGCGACGGTGGTGGGGGTGATGCCCGAGGGCTTCACCTTCCCGCGGAGCGACGAGTTCTGGACCCCGTTGCGCGAGCGGGCCATCGACTACCCGCGCCGCGCGGGTCCGGTGATCGCGATGATCGGCCGCCTCGCCCCAGGCTACACGCTCGAGCAGGCGCAGGCCGAGCTCACCATGATCGGCGAGCGGACCGCTGCGGCGTTCCCGGAGACGCACGAGCACCTCCGCCCGGAGGTCCGGCGCTACCCGCGGGGGAACGAGATGGCGGCGACCACGGCGCTCCTGAACATTCCCTTCGTCCTCCTCCTCGTCGTGGTCGCGGCGAACGTGGCGACGCTGCTGGTCGCTAGGACGGCGGCGCGCGAGAGCGAGCTCGCGCTGCGCAGCGCGCTGGGCGCGGGGCGTCGTCGCATCCTCCTGCAACTCGTGGCGGAGGCGCTGGTGACGACGTCTCTGGCCGCGGCGCTGGGTCTCGCCGTGGCCCGCTGGGGGCTGGGCTGGGGGATGGACCTCTTCTGGGAAGTCCAGCAAACGAAGCCGCCGTTCTGGTTCGATCCCGGGCTCTCGGCGCCGACCGTCCTCTACGTTGGCGGGCTGGCTGTTCTGGGCGCGCTGATCGTCGGCGGGATCCCGGGGCTGCGCGCCACGCACGGGCGCATCTGGACTCGCCTGCCGCAGCCGGGCGCCGCGGGGCGCGGGACGCGGTTCGGTGTCCTGGCGACGGGGGTGATCATCGTGCAGGTCGCGCTCTGCGTGGCGTTCATCCCCGTGGCGGTCAGGACCGCGCGGCAACAGCTACGGGAGCCGAAGGGCGAGGGTTTTCCCGCCGCGACGTACCTCACCGGCCGGTTGACCCGCCACGCCCCTTCGGCGGCGCGGGGTGCAGGCGGTCCCGACGAAGCCCGCCGCACCGCCGAGCTGTTCGACGAGCTGCACCGGCGGATCGCGGCGGAGCCCGGCGTCGTCGCAGCGACGCGCGCGCACCGCATCCCGGGGTTCAACCACCCCGTCGTGGCGATCGAGGTCGAGGACGACTCGGCGAGGATCCTCCGGGTGCTGCGCGGCCTGAGCGTAGACCCGAACTTCTTCGAGGTCATGGGCGCGCGGATCGTGGCCGGCCGGGGGTTCACCGAAAGCGACGTGACCGGATCCGCCGACGTCGCCATCGTCGACGAGGCGTGGGCGGCGGAGGCATTCGGCGGCCGGAGCCCGCTCGGCCGGCGGATCCGCTACCCGACGCGGGAGGGCGAGGCCGGGAGGCGGGCGTACGAGATCGTCGGCGTCGTCGCGGGGATGGACCGCGCGATCGGGCCGGGCGAGCCTGTGGCCATCTACCACCCGCTGAAGCCCGGGGAGCACGCCGCAGTGCAGTTCTACCTGCGTACCGCCGGCCCGCCTGAGGCGCTCATCCCCCGGATCGTCACCCTCGCCCCGGCCATGGACCCGAACCTCGATGTCGCCGGGGTGATGCCGCTCGACGACGTCTGGCGCCCGGTGCAACGCTCCGATGCGTACTTCACCGTCGTGCTCGGCGTCGTCGTCGGGGTCATCGTTCTGTTCGCGCTCATGGGGATCTATGCGCTGACGTCCTTCACTGTCGCCCGGCGCACCCGGGAGATCGGGATCCATGCGACGCTCGGCGCGAGCCCCCGGCGGATCCTGATCACCCTCTTCTCTCGTGCCCTGCTCCAGATCGGCGCGGGGATCGTGCTGGGCGCCGTGCTGTCGAGCCTGGCGGTCGCGGGCGATCCGGCGGGGCTCGTTCTCGTCGGCGGCGTGGCCGCGGCGATGCTGCTCGTCGGCCTGGCGGGGTGCGCGGTGCCCGCGATCCGGGCGCTGAGGGTGGAGTAGGGCGGTCGGCGCGCGAAGCCTAGGCCGGCGATCGAAAGCGCGCCTGCGCCCATCGGGTCGGCGAGCGCGCCGGCGACGCGGTCGCGCCTATGTGCCCGGCCCCGGCCGCTCGCCCCCGGCGCTCGGTGAGTTCTCACCCCGCGGGATGATGCACCGCGTGACCCACCGTCGCGCCGCGTCCACCTCCTCCCAACTCACGGCGTGACCGCCGGGGTCCCAGTGGACAGTCACGTCGGCGCCGGCCCGGCGGAGCAGCTCGGCGAGGCGCTCCGCCTTCTCGGGCGGCGCGATCGGGTCGGTCTGCCCCGCGCCGATGAAGACCGCCGTCCCCGAGAGGTCGGGGAGCGACTCCGGCTCGAAGGGCACCATGGGGCTCAGGAGCACGGCGCCCCGCAGCACTCCGGGGCGCCGCAGCAGGAGGCTCGCCGCGATGTTGGCGCCGTTGGAGAAGCCGACGGCGACGATCCCGTTGGGGTCGAGCTGGTAGGTCTCGGCGGCCGCGCGGACGAAGTCCGCCAGCTCGTCGGTGCGGCGGGCGAGGTCCTCCTGGTCGAAGACGCCCTCGGCGAGACGGCGGAAGAAGCGGTGCGCGCCGTTCTCGAGGACCTTCCCGCGCGGACTCAGCATCCCGGCGCCGGGGAGGAGCAAGCGACCGAGCGGGAGCAGGTCGTTCTCGTCGCCGCCGGTGCCGTGGAGGAGCAGGAGCGTCGTCCCGCCCGCCGCCGGACCGTCGGTAGCCGGCGGGATGTAGCGGTGCACGAAGCCGAGCGCCTCCCCGCCCACGTCCTCGGGGCCCGTCGCGCCGGCGAAGAGGCGGGTGGCGGCGTCCGGCACCGGCAGGTGGATGGGAGGGAGGACCGCCTCGATCTCCGCGCGGTACGGCTCGTATTGCGCCGGCAGCATGAGCCCCTCGCCGAGGCGCTCGACCGGCTCGTCGACCGTGAAGCCGGGCGGGATCGTCGCGAGCTCGTAAAGCACGCCGCCTGGCTCGCGGAAGTAGACGGAGCGGAAGTACTTCCGGTCGATCACCGGCGTCGGGTGCAGGCCGTCCCGGATCACCCGCTCGCGGACTGCCTGCTGTGTCGCGTCGTCCTCGACGGCGAAGGCGACGTGGTGCACCGTTCCCGCGCCGCCGAGCCCGTACCCTTGTCCGGCGACGACGCGCACGTCGACGATCGTGCCCGGCCCGCCGTCGCCCGCGGCGAAGCGCCGCGTGTCGCCGTATTCGCGAAGAGGCCGGAACCCGAGCGTCTCCGTGAGGACCCGCTCCGTCGCCTCCCCGTCCTCGACCCAGACCGTCACGCCGTGGAAGCCGCGGATCGCGTGCTCGGGAGGGATCCCCGGCGCGCGGTCCCACCCCGGGCGCGACTCGGCCGCCGGGTGGACGACCAGCTCGAGCATGAGCCCGTCGTGGTCGCGGAAGGCGATCACCTCTTCGGTATCCGCACCGGAGCCGCGGGCGGTCGGCCCGTCGCAATGCACGTTGTGGCGCCGCAGCCGCTCGAGCCAGAAATCGATCGCGCCCGGGGAGATCGCGAAGGACGTCACCGCGACCTGCCCTGCCCCCTGCCGCCCGCGCCGGGCGCCCGGCCAGGGGAAGAAGGTCATGATCGTCCCCGGCGTACCGACCTCGTCGCCGAAGTAGAAGTGATAGGTCTGCGGGTCGTCGAAGTTCACCGTGCGCTTGACGAACCGCAGCCCGAGGAGCCCGACGTAGAAATCGAGGTTCCGCTGCGGATCGCTCGCGATCGCGGTGACGTGGTGGAGGCCGAGGACCTGGGACAT
>VSDC01000362.1:0-3016 GCA_047459275.1 Gemmatimonadota bacterium | reverse complement strand
GACGCCGCCCAGCTCACGCGTGATGTCATTGAGGATCCCCTTCGCCTCGTTGTCGGCGATCCATTCGCTGAAGTAGTGGAGCCGGCTGGGGTAGCCGTCGATCACGCCGCCGCGGTAGCGGATCCGCGTGAGCTCGCGCTGGAAGGTCTGGAAGTCGTCCTGGCCCGCGCGGACCATGCGGGAGAGGGCAAGGACGGTCTCGACGAAGGTGACGCAGTCGTACTCCCGCAGGTTGACGACGAGGCGTTCGGGCCCCGGCACCTCGAGGAGCCCCGGGCGGTAGGGCGCGCCGACGAAGCGCCGGCCGATCCGGACCATGATCTCGCCGATCGGGAGCGTGTCCAGACGCTGGGCGTGCGCCCACGCCATGGTCTCGTTGAAGATCCGGACGTCGTCCTGCGTCGGGCCGGCGGCGGGGACGTCCGCGGGCGGCGGCGCGGAGGGTCCGCCCGGCTGCGTGCCGGACCCCGGCTCGGCCGGCACGCCGAGGAGCTCCGGCTCGTCCTGGTCGGCAGGCGCTTCGCCCGGCCGCCGCGCACCCGGTTCGCCGGGTCGCGCGCCAGCCTCCGGCGCCGCACGCCCCGCCCGCTCGGCGGCCGGCGCGGCGTCGCCGGACGGGCGGCCTCGATCCGCGTCGCATCCCGCGAGACCCGCGATCGCGAAGCTCGCTGCCGCGAGGGCGAGGACCCGGACGATCGATCCACGGCGGAGGTTGCTTTCCATCGACTGCCCACCTGCGTCGGAGACTTGCGGGCGCGCCGTCGTGCGCGGGGACGACGCGCTGCGTGAACTCCGGCCCCTCGTCGTACTCAGGAGTCGCCACGGCCCGCGGGGCGATGTCGCCTGCGTTCCCGTGGTTCCCGCTCCCGGCGCTCGCGGCCTGCGGCCCGCGTCCGGACGGCGTCCGGGCGCACGAAGTGTACCGTCCTCGGCCCGGCCGGAGACGCGGGGGTGGCCGGAATATGTCATTGGCAGCCGGGTTCATCCGGCGATACGCTGGTCGGCGAGGGTGGAGGAGGCGAGGAGAGTGTCGGGATTCGATTACCCTGTTCCATTCAGGACCCGCCATGAACCGATCGACGGCACCTTTCCGAATCGCCGCAGTGATCGCGCTGGTCACGCTCGCGTGCGATGACTCGACGGGCCCGGAGTACCCGGACCCCGGTCCCGGCCCTCACTTCAGCGTGGTGCCGGTCCCGATCGAGACGCTCGCCCGCATCACCCCGCTCGGCCACATGGGGATCGTGATGCCGAACCCGCACACCTACTGGCACACCTGCGACTACGACCCCCTGCTCAAGAGCGATCGACCCTGTCACCTCGAGAGGCAACAGATCCGCGCGCCGGGGGACGGCGAGATCTGGGACCTGAGCCACCACGAGACGGACGGGTTCGTGACCATCCACGGCCCGCCCGGCCTCTTCTACACCTTCGGCCACGTCGTACCCGCGCCGGGCCTCGCCCGCGGCTCCCGGGTCGAGGCCGGCCAGGTGATCGGGACGATGGTCTTCGAGCACGGCTTCGACTTCGGGATGGCCAACCACGGGATCACGCACGACTTCATCCGGCCCGAGCGGTACCACTGGGGATACCTGCACGGCCAGCATCCGATCGAGCAGTTCCCGGAACCGCTCCGCTCTCAGTTGACCGCGCTCGTCCCGACGACCGATCCCGACAATCCCCTTGGATCATACGACTGGGACGTGCCGGGAACGGCGGCCGGCACCTGGTTCAGCCCGAACATCCCCGAGGTGCAGTCGCTCAACGTGCAGTACGACACCGCCTGGCTCTGGCTCGGCCGGCTCACGGAAATCCAGTCGGTGCGCGTCGCCAGCATCGGCTACCTGCGGAAGGGGATGTACATGCCCGAGCTCGTCGCGGACCCATCCGCACCGGATTGGGAGGACATCACGCCGGGGAGCGGCCCGGTCGCGATCAAGCTCTGGTACCCTCTCTACCCGGAGGGAGGCCCGAACCTCGACCGCCCGGGCGGCACGATCCTCATCCAGCTCGAAAATGCGATGCGCCTGCGCTTCGAGTACTTCCCGACCCACGACCCGGTCGGGGGATTCACGGAGAATGCGAGGGTGTACATCCGGTAGGGCGTCGACGGACACAAGGATCCTCTCGATGCCCGGGTGCGAGCACCCGACGACGAGCACCTGTCCCTCCGGCGTCTCCAGCACGAGCGACAGCTCGGGCGTCTCGCGGTACGGTCCGTCGGGGTCGCGATTCGCGACGACGTGGATCCCCGGCGCGATCTCGACCCTTCCGGTCACGCGCCGGAACCGAGCCGGCCACGGCCCGCTCCGGGTCACCGCCTCGGGCACGTTCCCGCGGAAGTAGCGCATGCTGGCGGGGAGCTCGGGCTGTGAGCGCTCGAAGTACGCGGGAGGATGCGCGTGCCCCGGTACTCGACGAGCGCGGCGAAGCCCCAGTCCAGGCGGACGTCGTCGCGGTCGGAGAGGGCGTCGACGATGATGGTGATGCGGGGATTCTCCTGCGCGAGCAGGACGGATGGCCCCGGTACGAGCAGCGCCGGGAGCAGGATTCGCAGGACGCGGATCATGGTGGCACTCACGGCCATAGTGGGATCGCTGTCACGCCCAATATACGACCGCGAGCCCCCGCGCGTCGCGGGTCGCGTAGCCGTCGGGGGTGTCGCACCGGCTCGCCACGAACGACGGTCGACGGCTCGCCCTCGAGGTGGCCGGGCGCATCGGCGGGCACAACGTCGCTCGGCCATGATCGAATCCGGAGCATTCGCCGTGGTGCAGCCGACCACCCAACCTCTCAAGCAACCCGCGCCCGGCGCCGGATCTTCACGCCGCCCCTACACCCCGCCGACCCTCGAACGCCTGGGCGAATGGAGCGCGCTCACGCTCCAACAGTCGATCGGGATCGGGCCCGGGAACCATTGAGCGCCACCCGGTGACGGCGCCCCGGTCGAGGATGCTGGCGACGTGGCGCAGGTCGCGCTCGCGCCGCGGAACGCGCCCAGCGACACGCCGCCGCC
>VSDC01000361.1:0-3019 GCA_047459275.1 Gemmatimonadota bacterium | reverse complement strand
TCGAGCGCGCGGTCGGCGGCCTCCTGGACTTCCTTCTGGACTTCCTGCTCGATCGCGTCCAGCTCCTCGGCCGTGGCCATGCCGCTCTCGATCAACCGCTTGCGCAGCAGGACGATCGGGTCGCGCTTGGCTTCTTGCTCGCGTTCCTCGTCGGGGCGGTACATCCGCTCGTCGTCCGACTGCGAGTGCGAGTACGGCCGGATCACGTGGGCGTGGAGCAGCGCGGGCCCCTTGCGCTGGCGCGCGTAGGCGACGACGCGCCCGGCGGCCTCGTAGCTGGCCTCGACGTCGCACCCGTCGACCTCCTCGACGTAGAGGTGCGGGAAGCTCTTGACCAGCGCGCTGATCTTGCCGCCGGCCGTGTTCACCTCGACCGGGACGGAGATCGCGTACCCGTTGTCCTCGACCAGGAAGACGACGGGGAGCTTCAGGTTGCACGCCGTGTTGAGCGCTTCCCAGAACTCACCCTCCGACGTCTGCCCCTCGCCGGTGGTGACCAGGACGATCTCGTCGTCCTCGGACGGGCCGATCGCATCGCGCATCCCCTCCACCTGCTTGGCGCGCCACGCCGCCTCGGCACATCCGACGGCCTGGAGGAACTGCGTTCCGGTGGGCGACGACGTGCTGACAATGTTGAGCTCGCGCTTGCCCCAGTGCGACGGCATTTGGCGCCCCCCGCTCGCCGGATCGGCCGCGGCCGCGACGGACTGGAGCAGCTGCTCGTACGGTGTGACGCCCAGGGAGAGGGTGAGGGCGCGGTCGCGGTAGTAGAGGTAGAACCAATCTGAACCCGGACGGAGGTGCGGCGCGATGGCCACCTGGATCCCCTCGTGACCGGCGCCGGAGATCTGGAAGAAGATCTTGTTCTGGCGCTTGAGCTGGAGCTCTTTGTCGTCGATCCTGCGAGCCGTCACCATCGTGCGGTACATTCGCAGGAGCGTGTCCCGGTCCAGCCCGGAGGCGCGTTTCTTCCGGTCCGCGATCTTCGCTTTCGTCGCCATGATCCATCCATATCGTGACCGTTCGTCCCCGGCCGGGGGCACGGGGACCAGGTGCCCCGCGAGGGGCTCGTGCCGAACACCATAGTATACCCCGACTCGGCGATGATGGCCACCCCGGCCGGTGGGGCCCGAATCTGCGGCGGGCTGCGTGATCGGACGGTGGACCCGTGCCCGTCGAAACGGTGTACATGGACACTGCGGAGTGGCGCCGGATCGCCAACCGTTGCCAAGGACCGCGGGATCGGCAATCTTTTTTCCAGCGCTCCGCCCGCCCCGGGGCGGATCCACCTGGCTCGAGGAGTGCACCCACTGACTACGTCCCGTTCCAGGATGCTCGTTCGGATCGCCGCGCATGTGCTCGCGCATCCGCGACTCGCATGGCTCCTGCTCGGTGCGGCGTGGCGTTTCCGGGCGCGGGATTGGTACAGGCGTCCTCCGTACCTGCCGCTCCCGCCTGCGGGATACCTGGAGTGGCGGTTGCACACGGCCTACGGTGATGAGGCGGCGGTGCCGACACTTAAGGAACTGAGACGCTACCTCGAGTGGGCGGCTTCCATGAGGCGGGTGGGCAGGTCCACCGGGTGGACGAGAAAGTGAAGAAGCTCATTCTTCTCCTGCTTGTTTTCGCCGGCGCGAGTGCCACGGTCCCCTCGCTCCGCGAGCGAGTGGAGCCGCGGGTGGTGCCCGTGTGGGACTCCGCGTTGCGGCGTGCCGATCCTGTCATCGAGCGAGCGAGGGTCCCGATCGACCGGTGGGCGGCGCAGCACGAGGCGCAGGCGATCGCCCGAATGATCCGGTCACGGGGCGGTCTTCCGCGTCCGAGCGAGTTCCCGGACTACCTGCGTCAGAACTGGCGAGGGGGCCGGCAGGGGCGGGATCCCTGGGGCAACTGGTACTATCTGGTCGTGAGTCGCGACTCGATCACGGTGGGTTCCGCCGGCCCCGACCGCGAACGGAACACGGAGGACGACATTCGGGCCAGCGTCGAGCGGAGATAGCGCGCTCATGGAGTTCCTGCTCCAGGATATCGTCGCGCTCCTGCTCGGGATCGGGCCGTGGGTGGTGTTCGTCGTCGTCGCCGTCGAGACGGCCGCATTCGTGGGGCTGCTGGTTCCCGCCGAGGCGACGGTGCTCATCGCGGCGTTCCTGGCGGATCGGGGATATTTCGAGTTTCGCGACATCGCGGCCGCCACGC
The DNA here is from genome assembly GCA_047459275.1 of Gemmatimonadota bacterium. GTDB lineage: Bacteria > Gemmatimonadota > Gemmatimonadetes > Longimicrobiales > RSA9 > CALBZE01. The sequence goes on along the minus strand of VSDC01000361.1, from coordinate 823 downwards.
TCGGCGGCGCCCTGCTGGGCGACCAGTGCGGGTACATCCTGGGCCGTCTGGGCGGCACCCGCATGGTCTCGCACGGCAGCCGCCTCGGGCGCGTGTGGAGCCGCTACGAACCTGCGGCGTCGGGGCTGTTCCGTCGCCACTCGGCGCTTTCCGTCACACTCGCCCGCTTCCTCTCTTTCGTGCGGACACTCATGCCCTGGTTCGCCGGGATGAGCCGCATGCCGTACGGGCGATACCTGGTCTTCGATCTTCTCGGCGTCCTGGGGTGGGGGCTCGGTTCGATCGCACTCGGCTACGTCGTGGGCGAGAGCTGGCGCCTGGCCGCCTCGACGCTCGGCACGGTGAGCGGGATCACGATCGGCGTTCTCGCGGTGGTCGGACTGGCGTTCCTGTACCACAAGCGGCGCCGGATGGTGCTGGCGCCGATGGACCCGGCCGGCGGCATCGAGGTGCTTCCCGCGCCGGAGGCCGACGCGAACGTTGCCATGCCGTCGGCCGGGGCCGCCGGCGGTGCGGAGGTGTGAGTGTTCCGCGTCGGCCTCACGGGGAACATCGCGAGCGGCAAGTCGACGGTTGCGCGGGTGTGGCAACGGCTCGGCGCTCCGGTCATCGACGCCGACGTCCTGGCGCGCCGTGCGGTTGCGCCGGGGTCCGTAGGGCTGCGGCGCATCGTGGAGACATTCGGACCCGGCGTCCTGGACGAGGCCGGGCGATTGGACCGTGCGGCGCTCCGCGACATCGTCTTCCACGATCCCGAGGCGCGAGCGAAGCTGGAAGCGATCGTGCACCCCGAGGTCGGCCGGCTCCGGCGCGAGGAGGAGGC
>VSDC01000360.1:0-3026 GCA_047459275.1 Gemmatimonadota bacterium | reverse complement strand
GATCGGATTTCGTAGCATGGGCAAGGACTTCGAGGAAGCCCTGGAGGGTCTGGAATCGGGCCCGGCGCCCAGCGACGCCGGGGCCGAGGCGACGCGAGGCGCGGAGGCGGACCCGTCGTCGCACCCGAGCGTGGCGGCGCTGCGCGAGGTGTTCGGCACGGCGATCCTGCACCATGAGGTGCAGGCGGGCGACGAGCACGTGGTGTTCGTCGCGCCTGACCGGTGCAAGGAGATCCTCCGGTGGCTGAGGGATGCCCCGGATCACCGTTACGACCTGCTCCTGGACGTGACGGCGGTGGACTTCGGCGGAGGCCGGCCGCTGCAGCTCGTCTATCAACTCAGGTCGATTCCGCACAAGCGGAATCTGCGCGTCAAGGTGGAGCTCCCGCTGGATGCGCTCGAGGCGGACTCGGTGGTGGACGTGTGGCCGGCGGCGAACTGGCTGGAGCGTGAGGCCTACGACATGTTCGGGATCCGGTTCCGGGGCCACCCCGACCTGCGGCGGATCCTGATGCCGGAGAACTACGCCGAGGGGTACCCGCTGCGCAAAGACTTCCCGCTGCGTGGGAGGTTCAGCCGGGCGGAGCAGACCCGGCGGGCCCTGATGCTGGACATGGAGTCGGATTACGCGCCGCACGAGCTGGCGGTCGCGAAGCGCATCGCCGAGCGAGAGGCCGCGGCGTCTAACACGCAAGCGGGCGGGGCGTGAGCCTCGTGGAGGGCGGATCAGATGGCGACGAAGACGGTCGAGTACCTGGTCAGGCGGAACCCCGAGATGGGGCTGGACGGGCGTCCTGTGCCCGCGCCGATCTTCCCGGCCGGGGTCGAGCCCGAGCTCGAGGGTGAGCACATGCTCATCAACATCGGGCCGCAGCACCCGGCCACCCACGGGGTGCTCCGGCTCGTGGTCGAGCTCGATGGCGAGACCGTTGTGCGCTGCACGCCGCACATCGGCTACCTGCACTCGGGCTTCGAGAAGCTCGGCGAGTACCGCGGGTGGAATCAGATCGTGCCGCTCACGGACCGCATGGACTACCTGGCGCCGCTGATCTACAACTGCGCCTACGCCATGGCGGTCGAGAAGCTGATGGGGATCGAGGTGACCGAACGCTGCAAGGTCGTGCGGGTCATCCTCATGGAGCTCGATCGGATCTTCGGTCACCTCCTCTGGCTCGGAACGACGGCGATGGACATCGGCGCGACCACGGTGTTCCTCTACGCGTTCCAGGAACGTGAGCGGATCTACAAGCTGCACGAGAACTACACCGGCGCGCGCATCACGACGTCGGCCACGCGGATCGGCGGGATGATGGCGGATCTGCCGGTCGGGTGGACGGAGCAGCTCCAGGACTTCATCAACACGCTGCCGAGGACGCTCGACGAGATCGAGACGCTCCTCACGAACAACCAGATCTGGATCAGCCGCCTGCAGAACGTGGGCGTGATCGGACCGGAGGAGGCGGTCGCGTACGGGCTCACCGGGCCGAACCTGCGGGCTTCCGGCGTCCCGTACGACGTGCGGAAGGACCGGCCGTACTACGACTACGAGACGTACGACTTCGACGTCCCGGTCGGCGAGCACGGCGACTGCTACGACCGCTACCTGGTCCGCATGGAGGAGATGCGGCAGAGCCTGCGGATCCTCCAGCAGGCGCTGGACCGCCTGCCCGACGGTCCGATCAACGTCGACGATCCTCGCGTGATCCTGCCGCCGAAGACGGACGCCATGAGCGACATGGAGTCCATGATCCATCACTTCAAGCTGGTGATGGAGGGGATCAAGGCGCCCGTCGGCGAGAGCTGGTTCAGCGTCGAGGCGTCGAAGGGCGAGCTCGGGATGTACGTCGTGAGCGACGGCGGCTCGAAACCGGTCCGCTGGCGGGTGCGCGGGCCGAGCTTCGTCAACATCTCGGCGTTGCCGAAGCTCGTCGAGGGTCACCTGCTGACGGACGTGATCACGATCAACGCGAGCCTGGACATCGTGCTCGGCGAGATCGACCGGTAGGGTCGAGGGGACGCGGGGGCTAGGGCAAGGAACGACTTGGAGACAGGTGTGAGTGTGAGAAATCCAGGTTGGGCCGGAGAGACGGGAGATTTCTCCCATCTGACCGAGGCCGACGTGCGGGGCACGAACTACGTGGGGAAGCGCCCGCTGGAGGGCGGCCACCCCGGTGGCGCGTGCTCGTATCCGTACATGCTCGCGGAGAAGGACCCGGACGCCCCGCTCTTCGAAGGCCCTTACCGCGAGCGGCTGGACAAGATCCTCTCGCGCTACCCGAACCGTCAGGCGGCGCTGCTGCCCACGCTGAACCTGGCGCAGGAGATCCGGGGCTACATCTCGCCGGAGACGATGGAAGAGGTGGCGCGGGAGCTCGGGCTCTCGCCGGCGTACGTACGCGGCGTGGCCACCTTCTACACCATGTACAACAAGGCCCCGGTCGGCCGGTACCTGGTGCAGGTGTGCACGAACGTGTGCTGCAACCTGTGCGGCGCGGACGACGTGGTGCGGGCGTTCCTCGAGGCGACGGGGACGGAGCCGGGCGAGACGAGCGAGGACGGGATGTTCACGGTCGTCGAGGCGGAATGCCTGGGCGCCTGCGGGTTCCCGACCGTGGTGCAGATCAACGAGCGGTACTTCGAGAATGTCGTGCCGGAGGACGTCCCGGCGATCCTGGAGCGCCTCCGCTCCGAGGCGGCGGCGTCGAAGAACGGCGCCTCCGCGCCTGCGCCCGGGGCCGACGGTAGCGGGGAGGAGGCATAGATGGCTTACCCCTATCGTCACGAGAAGGAAGTCCGGATCCTGAGCGCCCATTTCGGCGACCCCGAGGCGCGGACGCTCGAGGGCTGGCGCGCGCGGGGTGGGTACGAGGCGCTGAAGAAGGCCCTCGAGATGGGCCCGGACGCGGTGATCGAGGAGGTCAAGAAGAGCGGCCTCAGGGGCCGGGGCGGCGCGGGCTTCCCGACGGGCGTGAAGTGGAGCTTCATGCCCAAGGACGACGGCAAGCCGCACTACCTGCTCATCAACG
>VSDC01000359.1:0-3033 GCA_047459275.1 Gemmatimonadota bacterium | reverse complement strand
ACCCCGAGCTGACATTTCCGAGGCCGTGTTTCCGGAGAACGACCCGGGGCCGGGAAGGGAGGGTGGTTGGGCGGACGGCTATTCGGGCGCTGCAATCTGCAACCGAGTGGCAGATTGCAAGGCTTGAGGGGCCGCGATGAGCCGGCGCGCGGCGATCGTCCGCCAGTGGTAACCCAATGTCCACCCGATAGTTACGTTCTCGCTCCGGAAGACTGGCCCGTCGGGTATCGCGCTTGCTCCATATCCTGGGCGTCTGTGCTCCCGAGCTATCTCCATTCACCTCAGAAGGAGCGACGTATGCTCAAGAGACGGGAAGGTTTCACCCTCATCGAGCTGCTGATCGTCGTTGTGATCATCGGCATTCTGGCGGCGATCGCGATCCCCAAGTTCGGGCAGGCGCGCGAGAAGGCGTACGTGGCCGCCATGCAGTCGGACCTCAAGCAGGTCATGACCGCGCAGGAAATGTACTACGGTGATCCGTCGAGCAACTACTCTTACGCGAGCTGCGCGGGCCTCACTGCTGGCGCGACCGACGGCAGCTGCCCGCTCCAGGTGTCGCCTAGCAACGGCGTCACCATTGACATCACCTCCGCGGGTGGTGGTGGTTCGAGCCAGCCGGCTTCGTGGCATGCGATTGCCCAGCATTCGGCCACGGATCAGCAGTGCGGGGTCTTCGTTGGGACCGACACCCCTCCGGGCGGCCTGCCCAGCTTCGTCAACACGCCCGGTGTGATCGCCTGCGGCACGCCGTGACGAATAAGGCCGATCACGGGCATCGCCTCGGCGATCTGGCGAGAGCGGCCAGATCGCGCTGAGTCGGCCGTCGAGAGAGCGTACGGGGCGCATCGGCGCCCCGTACGCGCATTGGCGGCTGGGGTGTTTCCCCGGTACCATGACGGTCACCCTCAGTGACCGCGCCCTGATGTCCGACAATTCCCCGTCACATTGCGATGGTCATGGAGCGCTATCCGGGGGTGCTTACGTACGTGGGCGGTGTCGCGGGCCAGCCGCTCCCCGCGTTCTATCGCGTGAAGCCGGACGAACGTTGCTTGCGAGAGCGGATCCTGGCACCCTGAGCACGGTCTTTCTGCCTTGTCCCCCTCTCCGCTCGCCCGTATCTTCCACCCCCATCGACCCCCGCTCTCCCCGGTAATCCGTCGGAGTTTTTCGGAACGGGAACCAGGATGTCCTCGCTTCCCTCGCTCCGCAGAGAGCTGGTCGTGGCCTTCGCCATCATATTCGCGGGGGCGCTGCTCGTGGCGGTGGCAGGCATCATCTTGCTCCTCCCTCGCTTCTCGACGCCGGGCGCGGCCGTGGGCTACGTGCTGCTCCTCCTGGCGGCGGATGTGTTGATTTTCGCCCTCTTCGGGCGTTACCTGGTACACATGCGCATCCTGCAGCCGCTGGAGGAGATGATCGCCGGCGCCGAGGCGATCGCCGGAGGCGATTACTCCCACCGCCTTCCGGCCGGAGGGAGCGTCGAGATGGCTCGGCTCGCCGACGCGGTCAACGGGATGGCCGAGCGGCTGATCGCGCACCGCGAGCAGCTCGCCGAGAACATCCGATCGCTGCAGGAGACGAACGTTCAACTCACGGAAGCCAGGGACGAGCTCATCCAGGTCGAGAAGATGGCGTCCGTGGGCCGCCTCGCTGCCGGGATCGCGCACGAGGTCGGCAATCCCCTGAGCGCCGTCCTGGGTTATCTCGGGATCCTGGAGCGGAACGCGGGGCCCGAGGAACGTGAGCTGCTCGCGGCGGCGACGCGCGAGGCGCAGAGGATCGACCGCATCGTTCGTGGGCTCCTCGACTACGCGCGCCCCCGGGAGGCGCGGGTGCATCCCATCGAGGTCAACGAGGTCGCCGCGCGAGCGGTCGAACTCCTTTCCATGCAGGGCAAGTTTCAGCATATTGATGTCCGCTGCGAACTCGCGGCCGACGCGCCGCCGATCGAGGCGGACCCCTACCAGCTCGAGCAGGTCGTGGTCAACCTGCTGCTGAACGCGGCCGACGTGCTCGAGAACGTGGAGGCGCCGACGATCGTGGTGCGCACGGGCAGCCGGGTGCTCCCTCCGGTGACACGGTCGTCGACGCGGCGCAAGGACGATCCGCCGGACGTCGACTACTCGCATCGGCGCCGGTTCCATGAACGCCCACGCATCCCTCGCGAGAACCCGTTCCCGGCCGGCGGCGAGGTGGTCGAGATCTCGGTGACCGACAACGGGCCAGGGATCCCGAGCGCGCTGCTCGGCCAGATCTTCGACCCGTTCGTGACGACCAAGCCGCCGGGGAAGGGGACCGGCCTCGGCCTCGCCGTCTCGGCGCGGCTGATCGATGCGATGGGTGGGACGATCAAAGCCGAGAACGTGGAAGGCGGCGGTGCCCGGTTCACGATCCTCCTGCCCGCCGCCCGTGTAGCCGCTCTGGAGCCACACGGATCATGACCGTTCTCATCATTGACGACGAGCCCGGACTCCGACAAACCGTCTCGCTGATCCTGAGCGAGGAAGGCTACGACGTCCACGTCGCGAGCGACGGCGAGGAGGGTTTTGCGCGCGCCCTCGAGGTGCGGCCGGACATCATCCTCTGCGACGTCCGCATGCCGCGCCTCAACGGGATCGAATTCCTCGAGCGCTACCGCGCGGCCAACGGCGAGGCGCTGGTCGTCGTGATGACTGCGTACGGCAGCATGGACCTCGCGATCGAGGCCATGAAGAAGGGCGCGTACGATTACATCTCGAAGCCGTTCAGCGCCGACCAGCTCATCCTCCTGCTGAAGAAGGCCGAGGAGCGCGAGGCGCTGAGGCGGGAGGTGCGCCGGCTGCGGCAGGAGGTGCGCGTCGAGCGCCGGTTCGGTCAGATCATCGCGAAGTCTCCGGCGATGCAGCAGGCGCTCGAGCTCGCCGTCAAGGTGGCGAAGTACCCGTCCTCGGTGCTGATCACCGGCGAGAGCGGAACGGGGAAGGAGGTCATCGCCCGGTTGATCCACGCGGAGAGCGACCGGGCGTCGGGGCCGTTCGTCGCGCTCAACTGCGG
>VSDC01000358.1:0-3035 GCA_047459275.1 Gemmatimonadota bacterium | reverse complement strand
CAGCACGGCGTGAACATCATGGAGTTCTGCAAGCAGTTCAACGCCAGGACCCAGAGCCAGGCGGGGTTGATCATCCCGGTCGAGATCACCGTATACGCCGACCGTTCTTTCACTTTTGTCACGAAGTCGCCGCCGGCGGCCGTGCTGCTGAAGAAGGCGGCCGGGGTCGAGAAGGGATCCGCGAAGCCGAACAAGGAGAAGATCGGGCAGGTCACCCGGCAGCAGGTGCGGGAGATCGCGGAGACGAAGATGCAGGACCTCAACGCCGCGAGCATCGAATCGGCGATGCGGATGATCGAGGGAACGGCCCGCTCGATGGGCCTGAAGGTGGTGGACTGATGCCGAAGCACGGAAAGAAGTATCGGGCCGCGGTCGAGAAGTTCCCGCGCGGCGTCGTCCTGGACGACCCGCGGGAAGCGCTGCGGCTCGTCAAGGAGAACGCGTTCGCGAAGTTCGACGAGACCGTCGAGGTCGCGGTGCGCCTCGGCGTCGATCCGCGGCACGCCGACCAGATCGTTCGCGGGACCGTCGTGCTCCCGCACGGCACGGGGAAGTCGGTGCGGGTCCTGGTCCTGGCCCAGGGCGAGAAGGTCCGCGAAGCGCTGGATGCCGGCGCGGATTACGCGGGGATGGAGTACGCCGAGAAGATCAAGGAGGGCTGGCTCGAGTTCGACGTCGCCGTGGCGACGCCGGATGTGATGGGCCAGGTCGGTCAGCTCGGGCGCATCCTCGGGCCGCGGGGCCTCATGCCGACGCCGAAGGCGGGCACCGTCACCTTCGACGTGGGGAAGGCGGTTCGCGAGATCAAGGCCGGTAAGATCGAGTTCCGGGTGGACCGGACCGGGAACGTCCATGCCCCGATCGGGCGCGTCTCGTTCAGCGTCGACCAGCTCGCCGAGAACCTGGACGCGTTCATGGACACGGTCGTGCGGGCGAAGCCGGCCGCGGCGAAGGGCACGTACATCAAGACCGTGTCCGTCTCCAGCACGATGGGGCCGAGCGCCCGGATCGATCCCAACCTCTACCGGCGGGTGGCTGCGCAATGAGACTGCAAGAGAAGCAGGCCGTCGTCGAAGAGCTCGCTGCGAAGCTCAAGGACGCACAGGCCTTCTATCTGACGGATTTCACCGGGCTCAACGTCAAGAGCATCACGGACCTCCGCACCCGGCTGCGTCGTGCCGGGGCCGAGTACGTGGTGGTCAAGAACACCCTGGCCGAGCGCGCGCTGTCCGGGCTCGAGCTCCCGGAGGTGAGCCGCTTCTTCGTCGGCCCGACCGGACTGGTCATCGGCCGCAACGATGCGGTCACGGCCGCGAAGGTGCTGCGGGAGTTCGCCAAGGAGAACGAGGACCGGCCGACCATCAAGGTCGGCGTGGTCGAGCGTCGCGCCGTGACGCCGGAGGAGGTCGTCCGCATCGCGACGCTCCCGCCCCGCGATCAGCTCCTGGCGGAGCTCGCCGGGGCGATGGAGGCGCCGCTGGCACAACTGGCCTACGTCCTCCAGTCGAAGCTGGTCGAGTTCGTGGGTCTGCTCGAGGCGCTGCGCGCCGAGCGGGAGAGCGCCTGAATACCTAGATACACTTCATCCGCATTACAGGAAGAAGGGAAATGGCTACCAAGGAAGAATTGCTCGACGCGATCGGCGGCATGACCGTTCTGGAGCTTGCGGAGTTCGTCGAGGCGTTCAAGGAGAAGTTCGGCGTGACGGCCGTGGCCGCGGCTCCGGTTGCGGTCGCGGGTGCTGCGCCGGCGGGCGGCGCCGCGGCTCCGGCGGCGGCCGAGGAGAAGTCCGAGTTCACGGTCGTCCTCAAGGACGTCGGTGAGAAGAAGATCCAGGTGATCAAGGTCATCCGCGAGGTCACGAACCTGGGCCTCAAGGAGGCGAAGGACCTGGTCGACAACGCTCCGTCCACCATCCGGGAGGGCGTCTCCAAGGAGGAGGCGGAGCAGATCAAGGCCAAGCTCGAGGAGCAGGGCGCGACGGTCGAGCTGAAGTAGCGGTCCGGTTCGCCGCGTCCCGCAAGGTGGGCGCGGGAGCGGCCGTCACCCAATACGGAGGTCGGCACCCCTTCGCGGAGCGGGCGAAACCCAGCCGCGGGGGTGCGGACCCGGCCGCTCCCGACCCGCCTGGGCGGCAGGTCGCAACGACGCTGGACGACCGGCGCGCGGCCGCCCGGGGACGAACCGGCAAACGGATCGTCTACTCCAGCTCGACGAAGGCGCCAATGCTCAGCTTGGGTCGAACGCCGTACAACGAGAGAATCGACATCCCCACCGCCCCCATGGGCGGCCGGGGGTTTCTGCGCTTGTTTTCCGGGCGCGCCGATCGCGCGACCTCACGGCACCCGTTCGCGGATGGAGATCGTGAGGCCGGGATCGGTTTTCGTCGCCTGAGGAGGGAGATCCGCCTTGGCTAAGAAGAACGGCAGGCTTCCGGTCGTCAATTTCAAGAAGCTGAAGTCCGTCATGGATATGCCGAACCTGCTCGAGGTGCAGGTTCGCGCGTTCCAGACTCTGCTGCAGACCGACGCTGCGGCGCAAGAGCGGGAGGATGTGGGGCTCGAGCGGGTCTTCAACGAGATCTTCCCCATCACGGACGTCAATGACAGGTTCTCGCTCGAGTACGTGTCTTACACGCTCGGGGAGCCGAAGTACACGGTCGAGGAGTGCATCGAGCGGGACATGACGTACGCGGCGCCGCTCAAGGCGACGCTGCGGCTGGTCGTTTGGGAGGAGCTCGAGGGCGGCGAGCGGCGGCCCAAGGACATCATCGAGAAGGAGGTCTACCTCGGTGACCTCCCGCTCCTGACCGATCTCGGCACGTTCATCATCAACGGGTCGGAGCGGGTGGTCGTCAGCCAGCTCCATCGGTCGCCGGGCGTCGTCTTCGAGGAGACGATCCACCCGAACGGCTCGAAGCTCTACAGCGCGAGGATCATCCCCTTCCGCGGCTCGTGGGTGGAGTTCACGGTCGACATCCACGACGTGATCTACGTCCACATCGACAAGAAGAAGAAGTTCCCGGCCACGGCGCT
>VSDC01000357.1:0-3038 GCA_047459275.1 Gemmatimonadota bacterium | reverse complement strand
CCCTGGCACGACCTGGCCGCCGGTCCCGAGCCGCCGCACGTGCTGAACGCGGTCATCGAGATCCCGCGGGGCAGCCGGAACAAGTACGAGCTCGACAAGGAGACCGGCCTACTGAAATTCGACCGGCTGCTCTACAGCGCGGTCCACTACCCGGGCGACTACGGGTTCATCCCGCAGACGCTGGCGGACGACGAGGACCCGCTCGACGTGCTGGTCATGGTGACGGTCCCCACGTTCCCCGGCTGTCTGATGGAGGTACGCCCGATCGGCGCGTTCGAGATGCAGGACGAGAAGGGGCGCGACGAGAAGATCCTGTGCGTGCCGCTCCGCGATCCCCTCTACGACGAGTACCACGACCTGAGCGACGTCGCCGGGCATTACCTCCGCGAGGTCGAGCACTTCTTCGCGATCTACAAGGAGCTTGAAGGCGTTCGGACGACGGTCGTCGGGTGGCGGGACCGTGCGTGGGCGATCGAAGTCATCGAGGCCGCGCGGGAAGGGTACCGTCGCGCTTTCGGCTGAGCTGCGCGCAATAAAGGGCCACCCGCGGCGCGGTTCTCGTGCCGCGTCGGCCCCGGAGGCGTTGTGACGCCTCCGGGGCCGACGCGCGCCCGGCCATGGTCTGGCCAGGTGGAACCGCTCCCGCGCTGAAGTGGCGCCCCGCTCCTTGGCGGGGCTCTTCGCTGTGCCGATCGGATGTGCCCGTACCCGCGCCCGTCGAGGTCGCGAGCCGTTACTGCATCGGCATCGTGTCCGTCGGCTGCTGCTGCATCATCGTGTCCATCGGCGTCGGCGCAGCAGTCGGCGGCGGAGCCGGCGTGATCGGCTGGGCCTCGGGCATCTCCTGGACTTCGGGCACCTGCTGGACCTCTTCGGCCGGACGCTGCTCGCAGGCGGCGAAACCGATGAGTAACGCGATCACCAGCATTATCGACGAGCGCTTCATACCCACCTCTCCGATCTTGAGGGTCCCTGAGCGAGCCCCGCGCCCACTCGACGCGAACGACTCGGATCCGGCGGCGCTCCCGGCGCCGGACACTCCCGCTTTCGGGAGCGTCCTCCGCGATGCACTATGCGTGCCGTCTACGCAAAGAGCGTGCGCTCGCGGTCGGTGCCGGCGCCCGCCCGTTCGACCGATCAACCGCGTCGAAACGGGCGGGCAGCCGACTCCTGACCGGGGTCAACCGCGTATCCGATAGTTGATGATGGTCTGCGTCCCGTCGGGGAGCCGTACGACCAGCGACACCGCCTGCCCCGACTTCACCGCACCGATAGCCTTCTTCAGGTCTGCCAGCGAGCGGACGGCGGTCCCGTTGACGGACTCCACGACCATGCCGGTGCGAAGCCCCGCGCGTTCGGCGGCGCTCCCCGCCTCGACCTGCGTCACGACGACGCCCCGGGTCGCCTCGGTCCGCAGCCGCCGCGCCAGCTCCGGCGTCAGCTCCGTCGCCGCGAAGCCTAGGCGCGAGAGCGCGTCTCCCTTCTCCCGCGTCGTCTCCCGCGCCGCCTTCACGGCCGGCTCGAAGCTGTCCAGCTCGACCTCGACCCTGAGCCGCTCGCCGTACCGGACCACGTCGAGGCGAGCCCGGTCGCCCGGCTCCTTCATCGCGAGCAGTTCCATCAGCTCGCCGCTCGAGTCCACCGGCCGGCCGTCCACCGCGACGATGACGTCCCCGATGCGGAGCCCCGCGCGCTCCGCCGCGCTCCCGGCCTCGACGCGCTTGATCTCCGCACCCGCCGCACGGTCGAGGCGGTAGACCTCACGGTCCGCAGGGTCGACATCGTCGATGGCGACGCCGAGCTTCGGGCGCCGCACCACGCCGTGTGCGATCAGGTCGTCGGCCACCCGCTTCACCAGGTCGATCGGGACCGCGAAACCGTACCCGCTGTAGTAGCCGGTCGGGCTCGCGATCGCCGTGTTCATCCCGATCGCCCGGCCCTCGAGGTCGACCAGCGGGCCGCCCGAGTTCCCCGGGTTGATCGCCGCGTCCGTCTGGATGAAGTGCTCCAGCGGCGCCGACGCCTCGCCGTCCCGGCCGATGATCCCGAGCTGACGCCCCTTCGCGCTCACGATCCCCGCCGTCGCCGTCGCGCCCAGCCGCAGCGGGTAGCCCAGCGCCACGACCCAGTCGCCGACCTCGACCTCGTCCGACCGCCCCAGACGCACCACCGGGAGATCCGTCGCGTCGACCTTCAACACGGCCACGTCCGTGTTCGGGTCGCGCCCGACGATCTCCGCCTCGAATTCACGACGATCCTGCAGGACGACGGTCACACGCTCCGCGCCCTCCACCACGTGGTTGTTCGTCAGGATGTAGCCGTCCGGGCGGTACACGAAGCCGGACCCGCTCCCCTCGCGCGGCGCCGGCGACGGCTGACCACGACGGAACAGGTCCTCCCACGGCGTGCCGCGGAACGGCTCGGGCACCTCGATGCGCGCGGACCGGACCGCCTGCACCCGAACGTGGACCACGCCGGGCAACGACCGCTCGGCCGCGCGCCGGAACGCCCGACTCAACTGCTCGGGCGTCGTGTCATTGCTCGCCGTGCGCGAGACCGAGACCGGATCACCGTTCTCCACCAACCGGTCTCCGCCGGCCGGGCTCAGCCCCGTGGCCGTCGCCACGGTTCCTGCAACCAGCGCCGCGCCAGCCGCCAGCTGTCGAATCACTGGATGCACTTCCACCTCCTGCGTCGGATGTGCAACACCAACCGCGTATGTTGCGTCTTGAACACACTTTACGACGTCCATACCCACGCCCGACGCCAAACGTTCACCGGGTATGCTTCTTGCCCTGATCAGGCGTGGAATCGTTGAACTTCACCGCGTTGGAGCCGTGTCTCTGCTGATCGTGCTCTATCTGCTCCTCGTGATCGCGCTGCCGCTGGCGCTCAGTGCGGCCGTGAGCTTCCGGACCCTTCCAGAGGGGCGCAACTGCGCTCTGTGTGGTGGAGACACGATCAGGTTGCGGTCCCGGTGGCTGGATGCGGCGTCGCGCGTGCTCCGGCATGAAGAGTTGCAGCGACGCTGGTGCCTG
>VSDC01000356.1:0-3058 GCA_047459275.1 Gemmatimonadota bacterium | reverse complement strand
CCGGATCGGCCACGGCACGCGGCTGTTCGAGGACCCGGACCTCATGCAGTACGTGAACGACTTCCGGATCCCCCTTGAGATCAACCTGACGTCGAACGTGCAGACGAGGGCGGTCGCCAGCTTCGAGGAGCATCCGTTGCGCCTCTATTACGACGAGGGGCTCGTCGTCACGCTCAACACCGATAACCGCCTCATGAGCGCCACGACGGTGACGGAGGAGTACTGGCGCGCTCACAAGTACCTGGACTTCACCTGGGACGAGCTTTGCGACATCGCCGTCATGGGCTTCGAGAGCGCGTTCATGCACTACCAGGAGAAGGTGGAGCTGCTGGAGCAGGTGATCGAGCAGATCGAGCGGATCTCCGAGGAGGCCGCGGGGGTGGCGGAGGCGGCGGAGGGGTAACGAGCCCGGCGGATCCACCTGTGTGACGGCACGCCGGGCGGGCCGCTCGGGCAGTACGGCACCCATACGGAAAGCGACCGGCCGGGGCCGCGAAGCGGCCCCGGCCGTCGTTTTCTCGGAAGGATCGTCTAGCGAATGGTGGGCGGCGCGCCCTTCCTCAGTTCGCCACCGCCGTCTCGACCTCGCTCTCCTCGACCGCCAGGAATTTCTCGGCCAGGTCCACGTACTCCTTCGAGCCGACGTAGAGCGGCGTGCGCTGGTGCAGCTCGGTGGGCACGATGTCGAGGATGTCACGCCGCCCGTCGGTGGCCCGGCCGCCGGCCTGCTCGCAGATCATCGCGATGGGCGCGGCTTCGTAGAGAAGCCGGAGCTTGCCGTTCGGGCTCTTCGCATCGGCGGGGTACATGAAGATCCCGCCGTAGAGCAGTGTCCGGTGGAAGTCGGCGACCAGGGAGCCGATGTACCGGGAGCTGAAAGGCTTGTCGTTCTGTCCGTCGAGCCCCTTGAAGTGGTCGACCAGGCGACGCTGCGCGGGGCTCCACCGCACGTAGTTCCCCTCGTTGCAGCTGTAGATCCGCTGGCCCGGGCTCGGGATCTTGATGTCCGGGTGGCTGAGGACGAACTCGCCGATCGCCGGGTCGAGCGTGAAGCCGTGAACGCCGGTCCCCGTTGTGTACACGAGCATCGTCGACGAGCCGTACACCACGTACCCGGCGGCCACCTGCTTGCGCCCGACCTGGAGGCAGTCCTCCAGCGTGCCCCGAGGCGCGGACGAGATCTTCCGGTGGATCGAGAAGATCGTCCCGATGGATACGTTGGCGTCGATGTTGGAGGAGCCATCGAGCGGGTCGTAGAGGAGGACGTAATTGCCGGTCGGGAACTTCTCGGGGATCGGGATGATGTCCTCCGCTTCCTCCGATGCCATACAGCAGAGGTGCCCTCCGTGGTCGAGGGCCTTGAATATGACCTCGTTGGCGAAGACGTCGAGCTTTCGCACCCGCTCGCCGTGGACGTTGGTTTCATCCGTGGCGCCCAGGATGTCGAGCAGGCCGGCCTTGTTGACCTCGTTGCTGATGATCTTCGCCGCCAGGGCGATGTCGTAGAGGATGTTGCTGAACGCGCCGGTCGCGTGCGGATACTTCCGCTCCTGCTCGATGATGTGGCGCTCGATCGTGATCACGGAGCTCGGCATGTCATCCCCCGTGGAAATCGTTCGGTTCTCCGCGGCGTGCCCCGACCCGCGACCGTGGGACGGGCGGCGCCGCGATCATGTGCGTGGTCGATCGTCCTGTTCCGCGCGGCGTGCCTCGATCTCGTAGGGATTGCCCCCGTACCCGTAGCGCAGGTGGTACCAGGCGTAGCGGAAGGGGAATCCGAGTCGATCACGCTGCCATTGCCGCACGTGCATCAGTTCGTGACGCAGCAATCGCGGCGTCAACACCGCATCCGGGTGCACGATGATCGTGCGTCCGAGCGTGACCGCGGCGGCGGGGCGGCCCATGCGGGCGAGGAGACCGCCGATCCGCGGGATCCAGCTCCCGCGCCGGACGGCGACGCCGGGCGGGAGCGGTTCCGGCGGCACGACGGGTTGTCGTGCCAGAGCTCGCACCAGCCAGTCGATCATCGCGCCGTCGACACCTCCATCCGCCCCCCCGCGAGGACCCGCACGCGAACGCTGCCGTCGCGGTCGGTGCGGAGGATCCGGACGTCCCGCCGCCGCAGCCGATCGAGGACGACGGGGTCGGGGTGTCCGTAGCGGTTGTGGCGGCCGACGGAGATCACCGCGACGCTGGGCGCCGCGGCCGCCAGCAACGCATCGCTCGTCGAGGTCCTGCTGCCGTGGTGGGCGACCTTCAGGAACTCGGCGCGCAGGCCCTCGGCGTCGGCACGGGCGAGCTCCCGTTCCACCTCCGCGGGGAGGTCGCCGAGGAAGAGACCGCGGAACGAGCGGTACTCCAGCCTGAACGCGACGGAAACTTGGTTCGCCTCCACAGTTCCGTCAAGCGAAGCGGAGTCGGGGTAGAGGAAGTGCAACGCGACCTCTCCGATCTGGACGACCTGGCCGCGGCGCGCGACGATCCACTGGATGTCGCGCCGGCGGGCGCGCTCGAGCAGGCTCACGTAGAGGTCCTTGCCCGCCGCGAGACCGGGATCGACGACGGCGCCGACGTCGAATGCCTCCAGCACCGCGGGTGCGCCGCCGATGTGGTCCGCGTCCGGGTGCGTGAGGACCAGGGCCTCGAGGCGGCGGACGCCGTGCGCGAGCAAGAAAGGCACCACGCGTGCCCGGCCGGCATCGAAGCGTTCGGTGCGCGGTCCGGCGTCGACGAGGATCCAGCGGCCGCTCGGGGTGCGGATCGCGTACGCGTCGCCCTGCCCTACGTCGATCGCGTGGATCTCGAGCGCGCCGCCGCGGCGGACCAGCGCCGGCCAGGCGACGAGGAGGGCCATGGCGGTCCCGATGGCGACGCCGCGGCGTACCGCGGGCCGGATGCGCGCCGCGCTCTTCCCCGTCGCCGATCTCCGTAGCGTCGCCGCGACGACATACGCAGCCGCGGCGGCGAGCGCCCAGGCGGCCACCGCATCGCGCGGGACCCACACGCTGGCGCCGGGGAGCTCCGCGGCCCACGCGGCGGTCCAGCCCAGGACGTCCAG
>VSDC01000355.1:0-3066 GCA_047459275.1 Gemmatimonadota bacterium | reverse complement strand
GGTCGACCGCGTAGCAGACCTGCTGGCTCTCGACCGGCGCGCTGTTGGCGCCCTCGAGCACCGGCTTCCCGTACGCGCACAGGATGGCGCGCGGCTCGTCGTAGACGAGGAGCGAGTCCGAGCGGATGACCTGGCCTTCCCGTGCGAGCGAGGGCGACCCGCTCAGCTCGAGCTTGCCTGCGCCCGCCTCGTAGCGCGCGCCCACGTCCGCCCGATACTCCGTGAGCACGTACCCATCCATCCTGCGGAGCGCGGCCTCGAGAGAGTCCGGCGGGACGTGTACGATGATCGGCACGGCGCGGCCCGGCGGACCCGACACCCGCGCCCCGGGCGCGGCGCCGGCCCGGCCCGCCGGGTCGGATGGAACGGCAGCGGGCGTGTCCCCGGGCGGGCCGCCCGGGCGGCCCGGGATCGTCCGGAACGGCGACGCCGGCTCGGCCGGCCGCGCGTCCCGCAAATCGACGCCCGGCGCCGCGGCCCGCGTCGTGTCCCCCGGCACACCGCGATCCCCAGCGGAAGGCCTCGACGAGTTCGCCGCCGTCGCGCCGCCGATCGAATCCGCCGCAGCAGCGACCGAATCCGTCGCCACGCCGGCGGAGTCCACGGCAAGGGAATCCGCCACGCCCCCGCCCGGACGGCTCGCCCGGTCGATCGCCCGCAGCTTCTCGAGCACGCGCTCGCGCACCCCCCTGGGCGCGGACTCGGCGGCCTGCGGCTTCTGCGCATGGAGGGGCGAGACGGCCCCGATCAACGCCAGTGCGACGACCACGAACGCGCGCATCACATCGTCCCCGGCGCCCAGTGCTCGGACTCGACCTCCGTCCGCGCGGCCCGACGACGCTCGACCAGCCGCGCGAGAGAAATGCTCAGCTCGTAGAGCAGGATGAGCGGCACCATCAGGAAGACCGTGAGCAGGATGACGTCGCCGGGCGTGATCAGGCTCGCCACGATCGTCATCAGCACAATCGCGTGACGCCGCTTGGAGGCGAGCATCTTCGAGTCCACGATCCCGATCGCCGCGAGGAGCAGCACCACCACGGGGAGCTCGAAGACGAGGCCGAACCCCAGGAGCAGCCGCACGACGAAGCTGATGTACGGCCCGACGGTGAGCATCGACTGGAGGCTCTCCGTCAGGAATCCCTGGAAGAACTTGAGGGAGACCGGCAACGCCACGAAGTAGGCCATCGCCGCGCCGGCGAAGAACAGGACGAGACCGAGGGCGAACGTGGGGACGATCGCCCTCTTCTCGTGCGGCAGCAGCGCGGGCGAGACGAACGCCCACGCCTGCTGGATCACGACCGGCGAGGCGAGGAGGACCCCGACGATGAGCGCCAGCTTCAGCGTAATCATGAAGGGCTCCGTCGGGCCGAGGACCGTCAGCTTGCCGTCGGCAAGGTACGGTCGCACGGGCTCGATCAGGAGCCCCAGCACGTCGAACTTCACGACCAACCAGAAGCCGATGCCCACCCCCACCAGGAGCGCGACCAGGCTCCAGAGGATGCGCATCCGCAGCTCCTCCAGATGGTCGAGGAACGGCATCTCCGCCGGACCTCGCGCCTTCCCACCCCACAGCTTCACGGTCACAGCGGCAGCTCCACCTGGTTTTCGGCCTGCACCGACCGGGCGCGGCGTGCGCTCAGCTCACGCAGCTCCTCGACGAACTCGTCGATGTCCTGGAAATTCCTGTACACCGACGCGAAACGGACGTACGCGACGTGATCCAGGCGCTTGAGCCGCTCCATGACTAGCTCGCCGATCAGCCGGCTCTCCACCTCGTCCTGCCCGCGACGGCTCAGCTCGTCCTCGATCTCGTCGACGATCGCCTCGATCTCGGCCATGGAGATCGAGCGCTTCGCGCAGGGCAGCCGGATCGAGCGGAGCAGCTTGCGCCGGTCGTACGGCTCCAGCGAGCCGTCCCGCTTCACCACCTGCAGCGACCGCTCCTCCACGTACTCGTACGTCGTGAAGCGACGACCGCAGCTCAAGCACTCGCGCCGCCGCCGAACCGCCCGGCCTTCCCGGCTGGTTCGCGAATCGACGACGCGGTCCTCGGTTCCGTGACAGTAGGGGCAGCGCATGGGCAACAAATGAAAAAACGTTCCACCGGGAACGCAGCGGACGCCGCAGCCGCGCGGCGCCGACCGTCGTTCCCGGTGGAACGGTCGTGCCGGTGGCTTCAGCGTCGGGGCAGGCTCCGCAGCCGCTCCTCAGCCAGGCGGGCTTCCTCCGCCCGGGGGTACCCGCTCACGACCCTGTTGAAGTATCTGCGCGCGTCCGAAATGTTCCCGCGTTCCGCCGATATGACGCCGGCGCGGTAGAGCGCCTGCGCCGCACGCGGCGAATTCGGGAACAGCTCGACCACCCGCTCGAACTCCTTGAGCGCCTGGTCGAATGCCCGCTCGGCCACGTACGTCTCGCCGATCTGGTACTGCGCGTCCGGCGCCAGCTCGTGGGTCGGATAGCTGCTCACGATCTGCTGGAACGCCGCGCGCGCCGTCGCAGTGGCGCCTTCCTCCAGCTTGCTGCGCCCGATCTCGTACAGCTGCTCGGCTTCCCCTGCGGCCGGAGCCGACTCCCCCGTCGGCAAGGCGGGCGGCTCCCCGAACTGCCCGTTGCGGGCCTGCCACTGCGCCCGCAGCTCCGCGAGCCGGATCTGGCTCTGACCGGTCAATTCCTGGATCTGGATCAGCTGCTGCTCCATCTGCTGCAGCTGGTAGCCGAGCTCGCCGCGCACGCGCATCATCAACTCGCCGCCTGCACGCAGCGAATCGATGATCTCGCGGTTCTGCTGCTCGAGCAGGCGGAAGAGGGAATCCTGGCGCGCCTGCATCACCACGACCTGATCCCTCAACTGCTTGAGGTCGTTCTTGGTCGCGCAACCGCCCAGGGCGACCGCCAGCCCCAGCGCGCAAAGGGAAGCGCTGCGGCGCAGCGGCCGCCGCCTGGTCCTTCCACCGGTGCCGACCGTGCGGCCCCGTTTCATTGCGTTGCCTCTACGCCGCACGCTCCCCTCCTTCCTTACATCCCGGTCCGGGCTACCTGACCCGCCGTGACGTGGAACTCGGC
>VSDC01000354.1:0-3087 GCA_047459275.1 Gemmatimonadota bacterium | reverse complement strand
TGAGCCGCGGCGGGGCGGGCGAACCGCGTGGCGTGGCGCGCCCAGCCTGTTCCGCGGGCGGCGTGGTGTCGCGGTGCGAATCTTGTTTTCGCTGGTGTAAACAAGGCCGTTCGTTATTAACACGAACGGCCTCAAACGTTAATAACGCCACGCGGGCGCCGAGAGCGCAAGACGGACTCACTTGCCCGTCGGCGCTCCCGACCGTCGCCTCGGTGCCATCACCTCCCCACCGTCGCCTTCGCCTCCTGGAGCGCCTTCACCATCGCCTCCCCCACGCCCTTCGCCGACGCGGGGTTCTGGCCGGTGACGAGGCGGCCGGCGACGGAGACCATCGCCTCGAACTTCGGGGCCTTCCGGATGATCGCGCCCTGCTCGGCGAGCTTGGTCTCGAGGAGGAACGGGACGACCTTGTCGAGTTCGACGGCCTGCTCTTCTTCGTTCGTGAACGCCGAGACCTCCTTCCCGGCGACGAGGTACGAGCCGTCCGAGAGCCGGACGTCGACGAGGGCCGAGGGGCCGTGGCAGACCGCGGCGACGACGCCGCCCGCCTCGTAGATCCCGGCGGCGACGCGGGCGACCGCGGGGTTGCCCGGGAAGTCCCACATCGTCCCGTGCCCGCCGACGAAGAAGACGCCGACGTAGTCGTCGAGCTTCACCTGGTCGAGGGGGATCGTCTCGCGCACGCGCGCCATCATCGCCGGGTCGTCGAGGAAGGCGGCGTTCAGCGGGTCCTCGCGCTTCACGCCGTCCATGGGCGGCTCGCCGCCCTTCGGGCTCGCCAGGTCGAAGTCGTAGCCGGCCTCGCGGACGACGGCGAGGGGGTGGGTGAGCTCGGGGAGGTAGAAGCCCGTCTTGCGACCGGTGTCGCCCAGGTCGCCGTGGCTGGTCAGCACGAAGAGCACCTTTCCGCTCATCGATTCCTCCTGTCGTAAGGGTTGGCCCCACACGCCTCAACGCTAACCGCGTCGCCTGCCATTGACAATTTCGGGTTCTTGCGCCATGCCATAAGATACGTTATGGCACCCCTCGACTGGCTCCGCACGTTCCTCACGGTCTACCGCGTCGGGTCGATCACCGGCGCGGCGCCGAGGCTGTACCTGACGCAGCCGGCGGTGTCGCAGCAGATCAAGGCGTTGGAGACGCGGCTGGGGTACCGGCTCTTCGAGCGGCTGCCGCGCGGGGTGGCGCCGACGCCGGCGGCGCACGAGCTGGCGCGGCTGATCGCGCCGCACCTGGACGCCCTGGAGGCGACGATGGAGGGCGCCCGGCACGGCCCGGGTCGCCTGGGTGGGACGGTGCGCCTCGGCGGCCCGGCCGAGTTCCTCGCCGAGCGGGTCGTCCCCGCGCTGGGCGGGCTGCCGGAGAAACAGGTCCGCCTCGAGGTCCGCTTCGGTCTCGCCGACGAGCTCCTCGACGCCCTCGCCGGGGGCGAGCTCGACCTCGTCGTCTCGACGCGCCCCGTGCGACGGACTGGGCTGGAGTCGGAGCCGCTCTTCACCGAGCGGTTTGTGCTGGTTGCGGGGCCGGCGTGGGCGGCTCGGCTGTCCCACGAGGCGATCGAGGCCAACGGCGTGAGCGCCCTCGAGGGGGTGCCGCTCGTGAGCTACGGGCCGGAGCTGCCGATCCTGCGCCGGTACTGGCGGGTCGTCTTCGGCGTGCGGCTCGAGCGCCGAGCGGCGGTCGTGGCGCCCGACCTGCGGGCGGTCCGGGAGGCGGTCGCGGCCGGCGCGGGGATCAGCGTGCTGCCTCAATACCTCTGCGACGACGCCGTCGCCCGCGGCCGGCTCGTGGTGCTCCACCGCCCGGCGTCGCCCCCGGAGAACACGCTCTACCTCGCCTGGCGGAGCGGGACGGGGCGCGAGCCGCGGCTCGGCTACGTGCGGGGATTGCTGAGGCGTGCGGTTTCCGGGACCGCCGCGCCGGAGAACGTCCGGGATTCCGGGGCCGCCGACTGAGTGGTCGTCGTGGCGAGGCGTCGCGAAGCGCGTCTTGTTCTCACTAGTGAAAACAAGGCCGTTCGCTATTAACACGAACGGCCCAAAACGTTAATAACGCCGAGCGCGCCGAGGGGTCGAGGCGGGCGCGCTCGCCTGCCCGCATTCGTGATCGGGTCGCAATCCGCCGTCGCCTTCACCGGCCTCGCCTTCGCGCCGCCGACGAGCCGTCCGAGTCAATGGTTCCGGAGGACGGACACCTCCGGGGTACTTAGGGAAAAGGTATTCGTTGTGATCACATCCAGATCTCCATCCCCGTCCATGTCGCCCAGCGCGATATCCAGCAAGGGGCCACCCGAGGTGTACGTACGCACGTCGAACGAGCCGTTCCCCAGGTTGAGCAGAATCGTAACGGTCGTCGAGGTTTCGAGCGTCACCGCCAGGTCCACGTCGCCGTCCCCGTCGAGATCGCCGGCCGCGAGCGCGTACGGGGTACCGGCCGCGACAGGGTGGTTCGTGGCGGCGTCGAACGTCCCATCTCCACGGTTGCGCAGGATCGAGACGGACCGCCCCTCATAATTGGCCGTGACGAGGTCGAGGTGGCCGTCTCCATCCATGTCGACGGCGACCACGTCTCTTGGACTCTGACCCGTCCCGTAGACCCGATGATCCTCGAATGTCCCGTCTCCCCGATTGATGAGCACGGAAACGTCGTGCGACTGCTCTCTCGTCACGGCCACGTCCAGGTCCCCATCCCCGTCCAGGTCGCCGAGGGCGAGCCTTTTCCGCCCCTGGCCCACGGAATGGGTCGATGGGGCTGCGAACGTGCCGTTCCCCTGGTTGAAGATCACCGAGACGATATCCGACGCGCTAATCGCCGCGACGATGTCGAGGTCGCCGTCGCCGTCGATGTCTCCCAACGCTATGGAACTGGGGGAGCCGCCCGTGAAGACGAAGGTGGGCGCTGCGAACGTCCCATCGCTGTCGTTGAAGAAGACCGCGACGCTATCCCTGCTAGATCTCGTGGCGACGATGTCCAGGTGGCCGTCGCCATCCAGGTCGCCGAGGGCACCGAATACAGTGTAGTAGCCTGCGTTGTATGGCGTGTGGCTACCGAGCGTTCCGTCGCCCGGATTGAGGAACACGCCCACAT
>VSDC01000353.1:0-3090 GCA_047459275.1 Gemmatimonadota bacterium | reverse complement strand
GCGCCGGAGTGAACCGGTCGGCGACGCGTACCAGGACACCCGTCTCCGGCTCGATCAGGTAGAGGGGCGCGGTCGGCCGCGCGTACGGGTTGTACGCCACGTCCACCCGCACCGGGCCGACCGGCGTGTTCACCCGCAACCCGACGCCGGGCGTGATGCGAATGTCGCTGGCATCGATCGACCAGATCCGTTCCTCATCGACCGCTCCCGCGTCGATGAAGGCCGCGAGGCGTAACCTGTTGCCCAGGAACGGGCCAGGGAACCTCAGTTCGAGCGACGTCACAAGCGCGGACAGACCGCCGATCGGGACGAAGACGACGTTGTCCTCCTCGAACTGCGGCCCCTCCTCGACGTAGACGCCGGGTCCTAGCGTGTTCCGGGCATAGCCCCGTACGCTGTTCGCGCCGCCCGCGTAGAACCGGTCCTCCGGCGGTATGAAGTCTTCGCCGCCCCGGACCGACGCGGCGCCGATGAACGTTCCGGCTCGGAGCGTCGCCGCCAGGACCGACCGGGATCCGACCGGCAGGTACACGGAGCCATCCAACGCCGTGCGGCCATAATCCACCTCCGAGCCGAGCCACGGCGCGGCCCACACCGCGGAGGCCCGGATCAGGTGCCCGCGCGTCGGGTCGACGAGGAAGTCGGTGCGGTTGCGGAACCAGCTCGCCCCAATGGAGTTCGTGAATCGCTCCTGCGTCAGCGCCGCTACGTCCCTCGGGTCGCAGACCTGGAAGGCAATGCAGAAGACAGCGGGCGAGGCCAGCGTTCGACCGCGTTGTGCATCCGCCGCCACCGTCACCGTCTGGCGGGGATCCAGCGTGTGCGTCACCGCCACGCGCGCGCCCTCGGCCTCCCGTTGGAAGACGTCCGGCTCCGAGAAGCGCTCCGCGTACGCGCTGAGCGTGATGCTGTTCCTCGGCGTCAGGAAGTACGGCTGTGTCAGGTCCGCGTTGAACCGGTAATCCAGGTCGTCCCCGAAGGGATCGCCTTCGAAGGCACGACAGATCGTGCCGCCGAAACCCGCGTCCAGCGGCTCCCCTATCCCGATCTTGCTCACGGTTCCCGTGAGCGCCAGGCGACGCGCCCCGCCGCCGAAGCTCCGGCTCACCCACTCGACCCGGGCACGGAAACAATCCACCGTGCCGAAGCCCACCGCCGCCTCGACCACGTGCACGGGACCCTCCGACACCTCGACAAGGACCGTCGCCCGCGCACTGTCCCCGGGCGTTGCCTGCAACGTGTCGGGCGCGATCGATACCACCGCGAACTCCACGATCTCCAGCGCGTACAGATTGCGCTGGCTCGTCACCAGCTCCTCGGTCCGGAGCACGTCGCCGCGGCGGAACGTCAACTGCCGGAGAACCGCCGACCGGCCCAGTCGATCCGCGCCCCGCACGATGATCGAGTCCACGATCACCACCGGACCCGGCACGGCGAGCAGACGGGCCGTCGCCACATCCGCCACCGTGTCCACGTCGTAGCTCCTGAGCACCTGGGCGTGCGCGTGACCCAGGGCCAGGAGCCTAGCCGTGATCGTGTCGGCCGATGCGGCGAAATCCCCCAGGTCGAAGAGGTCGCCTTCCTGTAACGGCAGCTTCGACCGCAGCTTCGCCGTGTCCACCACCCCTTCCAGTCCCTCCACCTCGAACGATGTCAACACGACCGGGTCCCCGACATTGATCACGAAGTCGACCTCTACATCCTCCCCCTCCGGTTGCACGACCGGGATCACCGTCGTGCCGTAGTAACCGCTTCGACGATAGAACGACTCCAATCTCACGACATCGCGCCTCAAGGCCCCCAGGTCGAGCCGATGCTCCTCGCGGCCGATCGACGTGAACGGAATGCAGATCGGCAACCCCAGGAGATTGCACCGGCTCGGCTGGGTCTCCGTCACCTGGATCAGTGTGTCCTCCGAGAACGGGCCCGGTTCCACGAACACGACGCGCTCGATCTCCCGACCCTGGAACCGTTCCAGCGCCGCGAACTCCTCTCGCGCCCCCGCCCGCGCCCCACACGCGCCGGCGATGCCCGCCAGGGGCGGGATCGTCGCGAGCATGGCGGCGCGCGTCCACCGCCTCACGCGCCTCGTCCGCATCGGCCTTTCTGCTCCCCTCCTCATGTGCGCGCCGGAAGCCGGGAATCATGCAAAGCACAAGCCAAATGGCACCCGTCTTGCGACCTCCGGACCCCGAAATCATGTGTTTCTGGCACCAACGGCCGAGATTCCGCGCGAGTACCAGATGAGCCCTCGCACCTCCGCTTCCGCGCTCCTGTTCGGCGCGATCGCACTTGCCGGGGTGGCCGGCTGCGGCGACGACGGCGACGACCGCACGCCCGCCGAGGGCGCGCGCACGACTGCACCCGCACCCGCTACGCTCCAACCCGCGTTCACGCGGGTCAGCGATCAGATGCTCGTGGGAGCGCAAGCCGCGGCGGAGAACTGGCCGATCCACGGGGGGGCTTACAACAACCAGCGGTACTCGTCGCTCACGCAGATCAATCGCGAGAACGTCGCGGATCTGGTGCCGGTGTGGATCTACCAGACGGGGATCCCGGAGTCGTTCGCGACGACCCCGATCGTGGTGGACAACACCATGTACCTGACGACACCCGAGAGCCACGTGATCGCTCTGAACGCGTCGACGGGGGAGCGGCTCTGGGAGTTCGTGCCGGAGCTCGAGCGGACGATGCTGTGCTGTGGCCCGGACAACCGGGGTGTGGCGGTCCTGGACGACAAGGTCTTCGTCGCCACGTTGGATGCACGGCTGATCGCCCTCAACAATCGCACGGGGGAGGTGGTCTGGGAGACCCGGGTGGCGGACCCCGACGACGGCTACAGCGAGACGATGGCGCCCCTGGCTTACCGGGGGAAGGTCGTGGTCGGGGTCGACGGTGGGGAATACGGGATCCGGGGGTTCGTGGCCGCCTTCGATGCGAGAACGGGGAAGGAGGTGTGGCGCTGGTACACGATCCCGGCCCCCGGTGACAGCGGCGGGGGCTGGTGGGGGCAGTGGCAGCCGACTGACCCGTACGGCACCTCACTCGGGCGCGACATCCTCTTCGAGCAGGAGGTGCACGGCGAGGGCA
>VSDC01000352.1:0-3097 GCA_047459275.1 Gemmatimonadota bacterium | reverse complement strand
ACCTCGCCGGGTGGCTCCTCCTCCAGGAGCGCCTCACGGGGCTCGAGTACGGCGGGGTTTCTCTCGCCGTCCTCGCCTTCCTCGTCCTCGCCCTCGCTCGCTGATCGCATTGAGGACATGAACGTTTTGGTGCTGAACGCCGGGTCCTCGTCGCTGAAGTTCGTCCTTTTCCGGACGGACCCGGACCGCATGGCGCGCGACGCCGATGAGCGCCTGGCCCAGGGGGTCGTCGAACGGATCGGCGGGCATGCGCTGGTTCGTTTCGACGCGGCGGGAGGCCGGCCGTTGAGGGAGGCAGTCGCCGTGCGTGATCACCGCGCCGCCGTCGCTCGCGTCCTCGAGTGGCTCGCGAGCGCGGACTCCGGCGTGCCGCTGGGCGGCGTGGGCGAGATCGACGCCGTTGGCCACCGGGTCGTGCACGGCGGCGAGCGCTTCCGGCACTCCGTCTTGATCGACGACGAGGTGATCCGCGGGATCGAGGACAACATCGAGCTCGCGCCGCTCCACAACCCGCACAACCTGAAGGGGATCCTCGCCGTTCGCGACACGCTCGGCGCCGGGGTCCCCCAGGTCGCCGTCTTCGACACGTCGTTCCACCAGACGCTCCCCGATCACGCGTACCTGTACGCGATCCCGTACTCGCTCTACCGCAGGCACCGGATCCGGCGGTACGGCTTCCATGGGACGTCGCACCGGTACGTCGCGTACCGGTACCGCAAGCGGACGGGGAAGAGCAGGGAGGAGACGCGCGTCATCTCGCTCCACCTCGGGAACGGCTGCTCGGCGTGTGCGATCGCCGGCGGCGATTCGGTGGACACCTCCATGGGGTTCACGCCCCTGGAGGGGCTGGTCATGGGTACACGCTCCGGCGACCTGGACCCCGCGATCCTCAGCTACATCGCCGCCAAGGACGGGCTCAGCCTCGACGCCGTCGAGACGCTGCTCAACAACCAGTCGGGGCTGCTCGGCATCTCCGGGCTCACGCACGACATGCGCGAGCTCCTGGCGGAGGCGCACGAGCACGACGACCGCCGGGCGCGGCTGGCGATCGAGATCTTCTGCTACCGCGCGCGGAAATACATCGGCGCCTACCTGGCCGCGATGGGTGGGGCCGACGCCGTGATCTTCACCGGCGGGATCGGAGAGAACTCCGCCGAGATCCGCGCCCGCATCTGCGACGGCCTCCAGTGGATGGGGCTCGAGCTCGACGAGAGAGCCAACGCGGGGGCGGTGGGCGGCGTCGAGGCGTGCATATCGCCCCCCGGATCCCGGCTCGCCGCGTGGGTCATCCCCACCGATGAAGAGCTGCTCATCGCCCGCGACACCGTTCGAATCGTCCTCGGACTCGATACGCGGTACTGACGCCCAGGTGCGACGTTCGGTTTCGACGCCCGGGCGCGACCTTCGGACGCGCCTTGGAGTCCTGGCCCGTATCCTGTATCGAGCGTATCTTGTGTTTGTCACCCAACGGAGGGGGCAGGTATGCGCATGTTCTCGTCCGGCGATGGACGGAGCTGGACCGCTCGCGTCTACGATGGACCGCGTGACGAGGAGCTGAGCGCGGCACGGGTGGGGTGGGAGGTGATCCTGTTCGAGGAGTCCGGCTCGGAGGGTGCGCAGCGCATCGCCTACCGGCCGGTGGGATGGCTCGCCACCGCGTCGCTCGAGGACCTGAGGGAGGCGCTGGAGCAGTCCGAGGCCGTGCGGGCCCGATGGGGCGCCGAGCCGCAGCGGGCGGGCGCCTGAGCGACGCCGACCCGCAGGGGTTCGCAGTCCGACACGCGCGGACCGGCGTTCGCCTACGGCCGCCCGACGCGACCCCCGCTCACCCGGTCTCTCGCTTCGGCGAATCCCCGTCCCCTTCGGGCGCCGGCGAGGAGGAGCCGGTTTGCCCGGCGCTCCGGCCTTCCGGCGCCTGCCTGGCCGCTTCCGTTCGTTCCCGCTCCCGAAGCGCGTAGGATCCTGCACCGCGCGCGCGTCGTTCCAGTTCCCGGGACCGCTCGTACCAGTCGCGCACGATCTCCGCTGCCACCTCGCGGCCGCCAAGGCCGAAGGCGATCGCCGCGGCCAGCGCGCCGGCGCCGACCACGGCGATGAAGGCGACGAGCACGATGTCCTGGGCGATCCCGAGCTGCTCGAGCCCCATGAAGACGGCGAGCACGATGACGGCGGCTTTCGCGGCCCGGGCGAGCGTCACGCCACCCACCAGTCCCCCGGCGGACGCGAGGATCAGATCCTTGGTGAACTCGCCAAGGACGATCCCGAGCACCAGCACGATCACGGCGGCGATGACGTTGGGGATGTAGGCGAGCAACTCGTAGAACAGCGCGTTGACGACGCCGAGCCCCAGGGCGCTCGCCGAGAGCAGGATGACGAGGACCATCACGGTCCAGAAGACGAGGGCGGCGATCACGCCCGAAGGGGCCATCGTCGTCCCGGCGCGGGCAAGCGCCTCCGTGACGCCGCCTTCGCGCATCCAGCGGTTGAACCCGATCCGGCGCAGGGCGCTGTCCGTCCCATGCTGCACCATCTTCGCGATGGCGAACCCGGCCAGCAGGATCCCCGCCGCTGCGAGGAGCTGGGGCACGAAACCGAAGATCAGGGAGATCCCCTCTTCGAGACGCTGCTCGAGGTCCTCGGGCATGATTTCCTCCCACGTGCTGAAACCCGACCATGTTGCGGGTGGGCCCCTGGTTGCGCAAGACCGGTTCCCGACGCAAACTGTCCCGCGTCCACGGCGCCGTCGGCCGGCGGACTCGATCGACGAATCGGAGAAAGTGTCAATCGTATGAGGAGCTTCAAAGACGAGAACGGCCGCGTGTGGGTCGCCACGGCCCTGGAGGAAGAGACGCCCAGGCACCACGGACGGTGGTACCTCGTGTTCCACCCCGAGGGACAGCCGGATGCTGTGCGCCCGGTCCCGGAGGTGCGCTGGAAGACCCGGGCGAGCGCGGAGCGCACGGTGCGCACCATGTCCGAGACCGAGCTGCGGCGTCGGCTCCGGGCCGCTCGCGAGCGGTCGCCGTCTGTCGAGGGGAGCCACGACGACGGCTGACGGGAACGTACCTTGCACCCCGTCGCCAGGGGCTCGGCACTC
>VSDC01000351.1:0-3105 GCA_047459275.1 Gemmatimonadota bacterium | reverse complement strand
AGTCGGGACGGCCGGATTTGAACCGGCGACCCCCTGAACCCCATTCAGGTGCGCTACCGGGCTGCGCCACGTCCCGATCGGAACTCGAAATATAACCCCTTTCGCCGCGTGGTTCAACCCGTTGCGGTCGATTGCGGCAGGCGTGCGCGGCAGTCCCATGGCACCCGCCGCCGGGCGCCACCCTTGCCCCTCGCCCCCACCCACCCCCACGGCGTGCACCTTGCATGCCGGGTGGGGCCCCGGAGTGCGGCATGGGAGCAGGGCAGTTCGTCGCATGCGGAGATTCGAGCATCTGAAGGGGTCCGAGGCGGCGCTCTCCGCGTTGGAGGAGCTCGTGCGCGCGGGGCGGCGTTCCGTGGCGGTGTACCGCGCCGCCGAGCGGAGGATCGATGACCACAGGGTGCGGGCGGCGCTGGTGCAGCTCCGTCGTGATCACCGGCGGCACGTGCAGGAGCTGTCGTCGATCCTGGCCGAGATCGGGCGGCCGGTGGTCGCGTGGCACGGGGCCTCGACCACGGGTCCGCTCTTCGATGCGCTTCGTGAGGCGCGGTCGACGCCCGAGGCGATCGTGGAGGCGTTGAAGCGGGCCGAGTCGGAGCTCCACGCGGTCTACGCGCGGCACGTGGAGCGCAACTTCGTGGAGCCGTTGCGGGCGGCGCTGGTGCGCCACCTGAGGGAGGAAGAGGCGCACCTGGCGTGGTTGGACGGGAGTCGCTGGTGGCAGCGCACCGTGGCGTGATCCACGGCGCGACGAGAGGGGCCGGGGAGCGCCCGGAGCGCGCGACCGTCGCAAGTTGGATCGTTCGGAGGGATCAATGCCTGGGCGTGAGTGGGAGTGGAGTGGGGCGGCGGAACGGCCGTGGTACACGAAAGGGATCGAACGGGCGGAGCGATTCCGTCCGGCGGCGGGCGCGCCGCGGCCTCGGTGGCGGGAAGGAGAGACCTGGCGCGAACGCGGCGAGCGGCCGGAACGCCGGCGCGAGGGCCGGGCCGGACGCGCGGCCCCGCCGGGCTACGGCGTCGATTACGTCGCTGAGCCCTCCCGTCGCACCTACGGTGCTCGCGACTGGCGGCACCCCGCCCGCGAACGGCCGTCGTACGGAGAAGAACATGGTCCGTACGGCGAGCGGTACGAAGCGTACGGCGAGGAATACGGAGCGTACGGCGACGAGTACTGGACGCGATACGGCCCCGAGTTCACCGCGCGTCGCAGGTTTCGTCGCCGCGGGTGGGGCCGCGCGCGCTACGTCCCCGCCTCCGAGGTGCCGCGGGGGCGCCGCGAGCGGTGGTGGTACGCCATCGGGCCGGAGCGTCGCATGGACTACGACTGGGCCTACAGCGCCCGCCGGCCGGAACTGTACGGCTGGACCGGGGAGACCGGCCGCGACGGCGGGCCGGGCGACGGGCCGGGTGGTTGGCAGGCCGGCGGCCGGCGGCGGGGACGGGACGGAGGGTGGTGGATGCGACGTCGTCGCCGGCGGGCCTGGTGACTCCTTGTGCCCGCCGACTTGAGCCGTGGCGCATCGCTGCGCTATCTTCCTCCAACCCACCCCGGAGTTCCTGACCAGGACAGCTCGTGTCGCTCGAACGATTCCGTCGCCACAGCCCGGGCGGGCTCGCAGGACGTGGGGCGCCGGTCGCTCCGCTCGACCGTCGGGCCGTGTCCGTCAGTGGGCTGGCATCGTTCCCGGTGTCGCTGGCGTCGCTGCCGACGCTGGCGGCGCTCGCGCTCACCGCCGCCCCGTCGCCCCTCGCCGCCCAAACCACGCCGGGTGGGGAGCCGAGGGGCGAGGCGCTCCCAGTGGTCGAGCGGGTCCTCGACAACGGGCTCCGGCTCCTGGTCCTCCAGCGCGCGGGCGTGCCGACGGTCAGCTTCGTCACGCGCTACGACGTCGGCTCCGTTAACGAGTCCCTCGGCCAGACGGGGATCGCGCACCTCCTCGAGCACATGCTCTTCAAGGGGACGACGACGATCGGCACGCGCGACCTCCAGGCCGAGCTCGCCCTCTTCGCCGTCATGGACGCGGTCAACGATTCCCTGCGGACGGAGCGGGCGCGGGGCGCGGCGGCGGACTCGGCGCGCGTGGCGGCGCTCGAAGCGCGGCTCCGGGCGCTCGAGGACAGCGCCCGCGCCTACGTCGTTTCCAACGAGTTCGACCGGATCCTGAGCCGGAACGGCGCCCGGGGACTCAACGCGACGACGGACGTCGAGGCGACCACGTACTTCGTCCAGCTCCCGGCCAACCGGGCGAAGCTCTGGTTCATGCTGGAGGCGGACCGGTTCCGCAACCCGGTGTTCCGGGAGTTCTACACGGAGCGCGATGTGGTCGCCGAGGAGCGGCGCATGCGGATCGAGACGGATCCGGGCGGGCTCCTCTACACCTCGCTCCTGGCCGCGGCGTTCCGGGTGCACCCGTACGGCGTGCCGGTCATCGGCCACATGTCGGACATCCAGAACCTGAGCCGCGCCCAGGTCGAGGCGTACTACCGGGACTACTACGGCCCGAACAACGCCGTCGTCGCCGTGGTGGGCGACGTCGACCCGGACAGCATCGTGGCGTGGGCGGAGGCGTACCTGGGCTCGATCCCGCGGGGGCGCGAGCCGCCGCCGGTGCTCGCGGTCGAGCCGCCACAGCGGGGGGAGCGGCGCGTCGAGGTCGTCTTCGACGCCGAGCCGCAGCTCCTCATCGGCTGGCACGTGCCGAACGCACTGCACGAGGACGCGCCGGCGCTCGCAATGCTGGCGTCGATCCTGACCGGCGGCCGCACCAGCCGACTCTACCGCCGCCTGGTGATCGACGAGAAGCTGGCCCAGAGCGTCTCGGCGACGCTCGGCCCGGGCGCGCGCTACCCGCGCCTCTTCATCATCGGCGCGGCGCCCACCCCGGGGCACGACACGGCGGAGCTGGAACGGGCGATCTACGAGGAGATCGACCGGCTCCGGCGGGATCCGCCCACCGAGGCCGAGCTGACGCGGATCCGCAACCGGATCGAGGCCGGCGCGGTCTACCGCCTCCAGAGCGGCTTCGGCCTGGCGCTCCAGCTCGCCGAGTCCGCCGCCCTGTGGGGCGACTGGCGCCAGACGTTCCGCGAGATCGAGCGCTA
>VSDC01000350.1:0-3117 GCA_047459275.1 Gemmatimonadota bacterium | reverse complement strand
CCGATCGAGTCGGGGAGCGGTCGGGGGGACCGGGGCGGCGATGGGCCAGCCTGGGGCGAGAGTGCGGCGAGTGTCGCCTCGAGCCCGGCCTCGAGGAGCGGCTTCGGGTCCCTTGGGAAGAGCGCTTCGGAGAACCCGGGCGGGATGCGCGGGAGGATCCGCACGTCCGGCACGGTGTCGGGAATCGCGTTCTCGATGAGGAGTCGCAAGCCCCGCAGGCCGGCGGCGAGGGGGTCGGTTTCCTCGAGCTCCGGCGGCGGGCGGATGACGTCGACGGCGATGATCGGGTCGCCACCGAGCGCGCGCGCTACCGCGGTCGGCACGTTGTCACGGATCCCGCCGTCGATCAGCCAGTCATCGCCCCAGCGCACGGCCGCGAAGATCCCCGGGACGGCCATGCTCGCACGGACGATGAGCGCGAGGTCTCCGCGGGCGGGGACGACGGCCTGGCCGGTGTACAGACTGGCCGTGACCGCACGGAACCGGCGCGGCAGGCGGTCGAAGTCGCCGCGGCTGCGGGCCTGCGCCTCGAAGAGGAGCTGCACCAGGCGTCGGTTGACGCGCCAGTCGGGGATGAGGCCGGAGGGGCGCGCTCCGGCGCCCAGCTCGAGGATCGGCAGCCTGGGCTCGAGGTTCGGGCCGACGACGCGTGTGTCCGGTACGAAGAGCGCGGGCCAGTCCTCCTCGACGATGAGGCGCCAGATCGAGTCGGGCGCGTATCCCGCGGCGTAGAGCGCCCCGACGATGGCGCCCATGCTCGTTCCGACGACCAGATCCGGATCGTGGCCGAGCCGTTCCATCCCGACGACCACCCCTCCGTGAGCGAGTCCGCGCGACCCGCCTCCGCCCAGCACCAGCGCCTCCTGCGCCGCGGCAGGGGTCGGCGAGCCCCAGTTGATGCAGGCCACGACCGTCAGGAAGGAGATCGATCGCTTCATGAAGGGATGCCAACGGATAGGGGCTTCGGGGGTAGACACCGGAAGCGTATGGTGTAGCTTACGATGGTACACCTCGAACAGGCAACGAGGCCGGCCGCGTCCGGGCCGGCGATCGGAAGGAGATGACATGGCCGAGATCACCTGCGTCCGTTGCGGCCAGCCGGGGAGCCAGCTCGCGAAGCCTCCGTTCCGTAACGAGCTCGGCGAGCGGATCTTCCAGTCCATTTGCCAGCGCTGCTGGGACCAGTGGCTCCGACAGCAGACCGCGCTCATCAACCACTTCGGCCTGGACGTACGCGAGAAAGAGGCCCGCGACATGCTCACGGCGAACATGGAAGCGTTCCTCTTCCGCACCGGCCGCATGGACGAGATCGACACGTCGCAGCAGGGCAAGATCAGCTGGTGAGCTGTCGGGTGGCGAGCGACTGGGGCGCTGCCTGAGGTGACCGCTCGCGGGACACCGCGTCCCGCGAGCGGTCACGTTCTTGGGGGCGCCTGCGGCCTTCCCTGTGTTCTAAATCGTTTTCCTGCACAAGGTTATAGCGATCATCGACCCTGGCACGGCCCTTTCCTGACCGAGGGGGCCGAAGGCGGGCGTGCCCCTCGATGTCGCGTGGCACGCGTCGGTAACAACCATCGGATCAGGTCAGGGAGGAGACGGTGCGGTCGAAGCGAAGGGCGGGCACGCTGCGCATCCTGGCGGGAGCCGCTGCGTTGGTGGCGGCGTCCATGGGGGAGGCATGGGGGCAGGAGCCTGCGACGCTGACGCTCGAGGAGGCGATCGCGCTGGCGCGGCGCAACAACCCCGCTTTCCGCATGGTGGCGAACGACGAGTCGGAGGCGGACTGGCGAGTGCGGGAGGCGTACGCTGCGCTGCTGCCGACGAGTCAGGCGACGCTCGGGTTCCAGTACGAGGGCGAGGGGCAGCCGTTGCTGGATCTGGCGCTGGCGGATCTGGGAGTCGACCGTGTGCCGGAGTCCTACTGGTCGAACTATCGGATCTCGGTGAACTACCAGCTCTCGGCGGAGCGGCTGTTCCGTCCGTGGCAGGAGCGGGCGAACCGTGCGGCGACGCTCGCGGCGATCGAGGCTGCGGAGCGGACGCTGGAGCTGGACGTGACGCGGCAGTACCTGGCGGTGTTGCGGGCGGTGGATGGAGTCGAGCTCGCGCGCAAGGACCTGGAGAGCGCCCGGGAGAACGAGGAGCTGGCGCAAGCCCGTGCCCGGGTCGGTGCGGGGACGCAGCTCGAGGTGAAGCAGGCGGAGGTGGAGCGGGGCCGGGCGGAGGTGGCGCTCCTGGAGGCGGAGCACCGCGTGCGCACGGAGAAGCTGCGGCTCTTCCAGCTCCTGGGGATCCAGCTCGACCGGGAGGTCGAGCTGACGAGCGAGTTCGAGGTGTTCGAGCCGACGTGGGAGGTGGACGAGCTGGTGCAGGAGGCGCTCGGCTCGCACCCGCAGATCCGGTCGTTGCGGGCGGCCGAGGCGGCGAGCAACGCGGCGCGTCGGGCAGCGTGGGGCGGATTCCTTCCGACGTTCTCCCTCTCGGTGGGGTGGTCGGGCTTCTCCCGCGAGGTCGGCACGCCCGAGTACCTCATCGGGCAGGCGCGGAGCCGCATGGAGGCCGCGCGGGAGTCGTGCGAGCTCATGGGCCACATCTCCGCGGGGCTGTCGCAGCCGCTCCCCGGGTATCCGAGGGATTGCGCGTCGGTTTACAGGCTCACCCCCGAGGACGAGGCCGCGATCGTCGCCGAGAACGATGTCTTCCCCTTCGAGTTCACGCGTCAGCCGGTCTTCGCGCAGCTCCAGGTCTCGATCCCGATATTCTCGGGCTTCCAGCGTCGGCGTCAGGTGGAGGCCGCGCGGGTGGCCGCCGAGGACGCGCGCGAGCGACGGCGCGCGGCGGAGCTCGAGCGGCGAACGCTGGTCGCCGAAGCGGTCCTTGCTCTTCAGACCGCTTACAGGCGCGTCTCGCTCGAGGAACGGAACGCCGCGACGGCCGCCGAGCAGCTCCGGCTCGCCAGGCAGCGCTATCGACTCGGCGCGGGCGACTTCCTCGAGCTCAGCCGCGCGGAGGCAGACCATGCCCGGGCCAACCGGGACCACCTGGCGGCGGTCTACGCGTTCCACGAAGCGCTGGTCGCCCTGGAGGCGGCCGTTGGCAGGCCGCTGCGGAGGCCGT
>VSDC01000349.1:0-3128 GCA_047459275.1 Gemmatimonadota bacterium | reverse complement strand
GCGGGCGGCGTGTCCACGATGGCCCGGGCCACGGCGTCGTGCACCTCGCGGCGCAACACGACGTGCTTGTTGTTCGAGCGGCTCGGGTTGACTCGGTTGGTGAGGAAGACGACGAAGAGATCCTGTGTCGGGTCGATCCAGATGCTGGTCCCGGTGAAGCCCGTGTGTCCGAATGACTCGGCGGAGAAGTAGTCGCCGGCGCTCGAACGACCGGCGGGCGTGTCCCAACCGAGTGCGCGGCTCGAGGCGGGTGACTGGCGACGAGTGTATCGGCGGATCGTTTCCGGCCTCAGGAGCTGCACATCGTCGTAGCGTCCGCCGTTCAGCAGCATTTGCGCGAAGATGGCCAGGTCGTGGGCAGTCGAGAAGAGACCCGCGTGCGCCGCGATGCCGCCCATGGCGAACGCGTTCTCGTCGTGCACCACGCCGTGGACGTGGTAGCCGCGGAACGCGGTGTCCAGCTCCGTCGGCGCGATGCGGTCGAGGATGGCCGGGCGCGGAGCCGTCGCCCCCGGCGTCGCCTTGAACTCCCACGGATCGCCGCCCAGCGGGTTGAAGCGCGTGTCCGTCATCCCGAGCGGCCCGAAAACCCGTTCCTCCAGGAACCGATCGAGGGGCATGCCACTGAGCCGTTCGACGATGACGCCGAGCAGGATCGCGCCGAAGTCGCTGTAGACCGTCCTCTCGCCGGGCGAGTACGCCAGCGGGGTCTCGAGGATGCGACGCAGGTACGCGTCCTTGCCCCGCAGCTCGCGCCAGAGGGGCTCGAAGGCGGGCAGCCCGGCCGTGTGCGTCAGGAGATGGCGCACGGTGACGCGCTCTTTCTCCGGCGAGCCGCCCCACTCGGGGATGTACCGCGAGACGGGCGCGTCGATATCGAGGCGCCCCTCTTCCTCCAGGAGCATGATGGCGGTGGTGGTCCCGACGACCTTGGTCAGCGACGCAATGTCGTAGATCGTCCGCTCCGTGGCCGGGCCGAAGCCGGGGCGCGGATCGAGGCGGCCGTAGCCCCTGAGGCGCACGAGCTTCCCCCGCCGCCCGACGGCGATGGCGGCGCCGGGGATGTCGCCGCGGCGCACGGCGGCCTCGATCAGCTCGTCGACGCGCGCGAGGAGGTCGGGGTCCATTCCGACTTCCTCGGGCCGCGCGTTCCCGAGTGTGAAGTCCATGCGGATGCCGCTCCCGATCGGATGGTCGGGCGGGATCGTGATCGGCAACCGCCCCGTGATCGGCGCCTCGCCCGTGAGCGCACGCACGGCGGCTTCCTGCTCCGCCGCGCCTTGCCCCCACGCGAGCGCGTAGGTGCCGACCGACGGAAACTGCGTCAGGAGGTACGGGTTGCCGAACGACGTGACGAGGGTCGGCCGCCGGGCCGCTATCGCCTCCACGAACGCCGCCACCGCCTCGGGGATCGCGATTCTCCCCTTCCCGCTCACCACCCGCACGAACGGCGAAAACAGCACCACGTCCGCGCTGTCCGCCGCGGCCAGAAGCGAATCCAGCTCGGAGCGGTGGACGGATGCGGTGATGAACGCCGTCCTGGCGCCGGGGAAGCGCGCCCGGATCCCTCGCTGGAAGACACGGCCCGCGAAGGGGTCCGGGTCGTCCGTGTAGACGATGCTGAGCACGCGCCTCGACGGGTGGGGACGGAGCGGGACGAGATGGCCATGATCCCGGACGAGTGTGAACGACCGCTCCGCGATGCGCCGGGCGACGTCGGCGTGCTCGGCCTGCCCGACCAGGTACGGGATCCGCTCCAGGTCGACGCGGCTCCGCTCGTGCAGGCCGAGCCGCGCCTTGAGCGCGAGCAGCTTGCGGACCGAGCGGTCGATCCGGGCCTCGGAGAGGCGCCCCCTTTGGACCGCCTCGACCACCGCGTCGATCGTCGCGGCCACGTCGACGGGCATGAGGAACACGTCCGCACCGGCCTCCAGCGCGCGCACCGCGGCCTCCTCGGCGCCGAACCGCGTCGTGATCGCGCCCATGTCGAGGGCGTCCACGACGACCAGCCCGTCGAAGCCGAGCTCGTTCCTGAGCAGGCCGGTCGTGAGCCGCGGAGACAGCGTCGCCGGCAAGGAGTCTCCGGCGAGGGCCGGGAATGCGACGTGGGCGACCATGACGGCGGCGACGCCCGCCTCGATCGCCGCCCGGAAGGGGACCAGCTCGACGGAGTCCGCACGCGCACGGTCCACGGCCAGGACCGGCAGCCCGAGGTGCGAATCCGTCGACGTGTCCCCGTGCCCGGGGAAGTGCTTGGCCGTGGCGAGCACGCCGTGCTCCTGGAGCCCGCGGATGTGCGCCGCGCCGAGCCGGGCGACCAGCCGAGGGTCCTCGCCGTAGCTCCGGACGTTGATGATCGGGTTGTCCGGGTTGCTGTTCACGTCCATGACCGGCGCGAACGCCATGTGGATCCCCACGGCGCGCGCCTCGACGGCGGTGATCCGGCCGACCTCGTACGCCAGCGACTCGTCCGCGGCCGCGCCGAGCGCCATGATCGGCGGGAAGTCCGTGCCGCCGCCGAGCTCGAGCCCCCAGGGCAAGGCCGTCCCGCCCGCGAGCCGCTGTCCGGGGCCGCGCTCCACGTCCGCCGCGACGAGGAGCGGCACGTCCGCCAGCTCCTGGAGCATGTTCAGCTTGGCCGCGACCTCGAGCGGCGGGCCGATCGAGACGATGAGGCCGCCCACCCCCTGCTCCGCCACCCAGTCCCGCAGCCGCTCGTACGCCGGCGACCCGGCCGCGAGATACGCCCCATCCATCCACGGCACGACGAGCTGGGCGACCTTGCGCCGCAGCGGCAGACGCTCCAACGTCGCATCGACCCACGCCTCCGCCGAGCCAGTGGGCTGCTCTTTCGTGGTGACGCCGGCCGGGGCCCCGGCGTTCAGCCCGTCGGCCTGTCGCACGCACGAAGTGACGCCCGCCGCCAGGGCGGGAGCAACGGCGAAGATCAGGGTGTAGAGCGAGCGACGGAGCATCCGGAGCATCCAACCATAAGAGCACAGCGGGTGACCTCGGCGCGGCCCGACCCCGCGGCTGAGCCTGGGTTACCGCATGTGCAACGACCCGACGGAATGAGGCAAATTACGATGCGACGCGGTGTTGGACAACTATTGCTGGCCGCGGGAACG
>VSDC01000017.1:0-14798 GCA_047459275.1 Gemmatimonadota bacterium | reverse complement strand
GGGGAAGGAGGTGCCTCGTGTCCTCCGCCGCGTACTCCAGCATCTCGACCGGGAGGGGCCGTTGCGCCCAATCCGCCCGCTGGAACGCCTTCTCGAGGCGGATCCCCAGGTACTTCTCCACCAGGCTCGCCAGCCCGATCGAGGGCTCGCCCAGGAATTGCGCGGCCACCTTCGTGTCGAAGAGCCCGCGGACGCGGATGCCGAAATCCCGGGACAGGAGCCGGAGGTCGTAGTCGGCGTCGTGGATGACGATCTCGACGGAAGGTTCTTCGAACGCGGGCCGGAGCGGGTCGAGGCGTCGCACGGCCAGGGTGTCGATCACGAACGTCGCGGACCGCGTCGAGATCTGGACCAGGCACACGCGATCGAAGTACCGGTGATACCCCGCCGCTTCCGTGTCCACGGCCAGGGCGCTCTCGGTGCCGACGCGCTGCGCCACGCCCTCCAGGCCCCTCTCCGTCGTGATGTACTCCATCATTCCCCGATACGTGTACGCCTCTGGACGGGCGTTTGCGCCCACCGCCTCCGCGCCGTAGGATTTCCGACCCGGAGGGGTCACTCAGGTCAAGGTATGGACTCCAACCTCGTCTGGCCACAGCGACGGAGGCGACGTGCGACGCAGGCGTCGGCGCGTCGCGCGCCCAAATCTCGGCGGGGGACTGGATTCCCGGCATTGGATACTATATCCTCGATGCGCCCCGACGAGATGATCCACGGCCAGTCGATCCGGCCGACGCCACGGGCTGGCTCGCCAGGCCCGCACCGGCCGCGCCCCCGGAGCGCTCGGGCGCCGGAGGGTCGATCCGTGCCGTGCGTTTCGATCCATCTGCCCGTTGCATGAGGATGAGCTTGCGTACCAAAGTCGTAGCAACCGTCGGGCCGGCAACGGCCACGCCCGAAATGATCTTCGCCCTCGCCCGCGCAGGCGTCGACGTCTTCCGGCTCAACCTCGCCCACGGGACCCCCGAGTCCCATGGTCGGGTCGTCCGATGGGTCCGCGAGGCCGGCGAGGAGCTCGACAAGCCCATCGCGATCCTCGCCGACCTCGCCGGCCCCAAGATCCGCATCGGCCGCCTCGCCGAGCCCGTTCAGCTCGTCGAGGGGTCCGGCGTCGTCCTCGCCCCCGAGGACCACGCAGCGCCGGGCGAGCTCCCCACGACCTTCGACGCCCTCGCCCGCGATATCTCCCCGGGCGACCGCATCCTCCTCGACGACGGGCTCCTCGAGCTGCGCGTCGAGGACGTCTCGGCGCCTCGTGTCTACTGTCGCGTCATCCGGGGCGGCCTCCTCCGCTCCGGAAAGGGGATGAACCTGCCCGGGATCCAGGTCAGCGCGCCGGCCCTCACGGAAAAGGACCTCCACGACCTGGAGTTCGCCCTCGAGGCCGAGGTCGAGTACGTCGGCCTGTCCTTCGTCCAGCGCGCCGAGGACATCCTCGACCTCCGCCGCCGGATCGGCGACGGGCCGCCCCTCATCATCGCCAAGATCGAGAAGGACACCGCCCTCGAGAACATCGAGCGCATCCTCCTGGCGAGCGACGCGGTCATGGTCGCCCGGGGCGACCTCGGCGTCGAGCTCCCCTTCGAGCAGGTGCCGATGGCGCAGAAGAAGATCATCCAACTCGCCAACATGTACGGCCGGCCGGTGATCACCGCCACGCAGATGCTCGAGTCGATGATCGAGGCGCCTCGGCCCACGCGCGCCGAGGTGAGCGACGTCGCCAACGCCGTCTTCGACGGCACCGACGCCGTCATGCTCTCGGGCGAGACCGCCGTCGGGAAGTACCCGGTCCTCGCCGTCGAGGCGATGGTCCGAATCGCCGGCGAGATCGAGCGCAGCCGCGCCTTCGAGGATGGACCGAAGTACGACATCCCCATCTTCGGGCACCTGCGCGCCGGGGCGACGCCGACCGAGCACGCCATCGCCGCAGCCACCGTGGAGGCCGTGCGGCTCCTCGGCGCGCCCGCCGTCGTGACGCTGACCCGGAGCGGCTTCACCACTCGCCTGGTCTCGAGCTATCGTCCGCCCGTCCCCGTCATCGGCGTGAGCGACCAGGTCCGCACCTACAGGCACCTTGCCCTGTGCTGGGGGGTAATCCCGGTGCTCTGCCACCGCGAGGTCGCCTACGAGTCGATGCTGGATTGCGCGCGGGAGTTCCTCATCTCCCGCGGGATCGCCAGGCCGGGGCAGAGGATCGTCGTAACCGCAGGCGTGCCTTTCCACGTGCGCGGCACCACCAACATGCTCCGTGTGGAAGAGCTGTGAGGCTCCGCTTCCTCGGCACCGGCACTTCGTTCGGAATCCCGGTCATCGGGTGCGGTTGCGCGACGTGCACCTCGACGGACCCCAGGGACCGGCGGGACCGTCACGCCGCCCTCCTCGAGAGCGACGACGGCGCCCGCCGGCTCCTCGTCGACACGCCGCCGGAGCTCCGGCTCCAGCTCCTGCGCGAGAAGATCGATTCCGTCGACGCGGTGTGGTACACGCACGCCCACGCCGACCACGTGCATGGGATCGACGACCTCCGGGCCTTCTCCATATACTCCGAGCGTGACGTCATCGTCTGGGCGGACCCCGTCTGCGCCCAGCTGCTCCGCACGCGCTTCCCGTATATCTTCGATGCGGCGGAGCGCGTGCCCGACGGCACGACACGGCCGGACGTCGAGCTCCGCACGTACCGGGCGCTCGAGCCCGTCCGGGTCGCGGGATTCGAGATGCTGCCGCTCCCGGTGCCGCACGGGAGCGCGACCGTGTACGGCTTCCGCGTGGGCGATCTGGGTTACATCACGGACGCGAAACGCCTCCCCGACGAGACGATGCGGGCGCTCCGGGGCGTGCGCGTGCTGGTCCTCAATGCGCTCCGGTACGGCAGGCCGCACCCGACGCACTTCACCATCGAGGAGGCGGTCGATGTGGCCAGATCGATCGGGGCGGAGCGGACGTACCTGACCCATCTCACGCACCAGGTGCGCCACGCGGATCTGCTGGCGCGGCTCCCGGCCGGGATCGAGCCGGCCTACGACGGCCTGGCCGTCGAGATCTGACCCGCCGGGCACGCCCGTTGCGTGCGCCGACCGCTCCCGCGGGCGCCCGGCCAACTCCGAGTTTCAGCACCGGACCACGATGATGCGACCCATCGTTTTCGATTACAACAACATGCTCGACGCGAACCTGGGCGGGCGCGGGCTCTCGCCGCGGCGCCTGGCCGACCTCGCCGAGCGGTTCCGCGAGGTCCAGCGCGGCGTCGCGAGAGAGCGGCAGGAGGGCCGCCTCGGTTTCTTCGACCTGGCCCACGACCGGGACGTCGTCGAGCGGATCCGCGCGTACGCGTCGGAAACGCAGGGGCGCTTCGACGACGTCGTCGTCCTCGGCATCGGTGGCTCGGCGCTCGGGACGATCGCGCTGCGGGAGGCTCTCCTGCCGCCGCGCTGGAACGAGCTCGATGCGTCGGCCCGCGGCGGACGGCCCCGGCTCCACGTGCTCGACAACATCGACCCGTCCACGATCGCGCCGCTCCTCGACCGCCTCGACCTCTCCCGGACCCTGTTCGACGTGGTGAGCAAGTCGGGGACGACGGCCGAGACGATGGCCCAGTTCCTCATCGTCCGCGACCGCCTCGTGCGGACTCTGGGCGAAGATGCGTGGCGGAGCCAGGTGGTCTTCACCACCGATCCCGACCACGGAGTCCTGCGCCGTATCGCCACCTCCGAGGGGATAACGGCGTTTCCGATCCCGCCCAACGTGGGCGGGCGGTTCAGCGTCCTCTCCGCCGTCGGGCTCCTCCCCGCGGCCCTCGTCGGGATCGACGTCGACGGGCTCCTCGAGGGCGCGCGGGCCATGGAGCAGCGGTGCGCCACGGATGAGCTGACGGACAACCCGGCCGGCCTTTTCGCCGCCCTCCAGTACCTGGCCGACACCGAGGCGGGTGCGCCGATCCACGTCATGATGGCCTACAGCGACCGCCTCTACGCCGTCGCCGATTGGTTCCGTCAGCTCTGGGCGGAGAGCCTCGGCAAGCGCCACGACCGCTCGGGCGCCGAGGTGTTCCGCGGGCCCACGCCGGTCAAGGCCC
This sequence comes from Gemmatimonadota bacterium, assembly GCA_047459275.1. Classification (GTDB taxonomy): domain Bacteria; phylum Gemmatimonadota; class Gemmatimonadetes; order Longimicrobiales; family RSA9; genus CALBZE01. The sequence continues at coordinate 10,726 of VSDC01000017.1, read as the reverse complement.
TCGGCGCCACGGACCAGCATTCCCAGGTCCAGCTCTACATGGAGGGCCCGTTCGACAAGACGATCACGTTCCTCGCCGTCGAGCGTCACGCCGTGGACCTGCCGATCCCCGGGGGGTATCCGGACATCGAGGCCCTCGCCTACCTGGAGGGGCACACCCTCGGAGAACTCCTCGATGCCGAGCGTGTCGCCACGGCCCAGGCGCTCGCCAGCGCGGGTCGAATGAACATGACGCTGCTCTTGCCGGCCATCGACGCCAATGCGATTGGGCAGCTCTTCATGCTGTTCCAGATCGCCACGGTCTACGCGGGCGCATTCTACGACGTCGACCCCCTCGACCAGCCGGGCGTCGAGCTCGGCAAGCGGCTCACCTACGCGCGTATGGGACGCCCGGGCTTCGAGTCGCCGGCCGCGCCGGGCGTCGAGGAGCGCTGGGTCGTCGCCTGATCCGTCTCGGAATCGACGCAGGGGAACAAATCCTGCGTCGCATTCACCGTGCCGGTACCGGGGCCGGCGTGCAGGCCGCACCACCAGCTACTCGCGTCGGGTGAAACCTGGGACTCTTGCCGTAACACCGCTTCAGATTCGGGCGAACGGCTTCGACTTGCTGAGTCGCCTGGCCGACGATCTCGCCCACGAGATCAAGAATCCGATCCATGCGGCGGTCATCAACGTGGAGCTGATCCGCCGCCGCGTCGCCTCTGAACAGGGGAAAGAGGCGCTCGAGCGTGTTCACGCTCTCGAGACCCAGGTCGAACGGACGCACGAGCTCGTCGATTGGCTCCTGCGCCTCCTTCGACCCTCGCGGGAGCCGAAGCGCCTGATCTCGCTCGACCAGATCACCTCCGAGATCATGCCGCTGATCGAGGCGGTCTGCCGCGTGTCCAGGGTCGACGTCAAGTTCGAACCGCTCGGAAACGGCGCTCTCGTCGAGGCCTCGGCCGCTTCAGTCCGGCACGCGTTGCTGAACCTCGTCACCAACGCGATCGATGCCATGCTCCCGGACGGCGGCCGCATCCGCATCTCCGGCTCGTGCACGGCGGATGAGGTTCGAATCGGCGTCAACGACTCCGGCCCCGGGGTTCCTCCGCACATGCTCTCGCGGATCGGGACTCCCGGCTTCTCCTCCCGCCCGGACCGCGCCGGGCTCGGCCTGGCCGTGGCCCACGCGCTGATGGAGGAGTGTGGCGGCCGCGTCTTCCTCGAGTCCGCGCGCGGACCGGACGGCGGCGCCTCCTTTGTCATCTCGCTTCCCAGGGTGTCCGGCGCTTGACCCGCCGTCGCACCCGCGGATACTTTCACGACGACCGCCCTGAGGGGCCAAGGATCACAATTCGCCATGAGTCAGCCCAAGCTCCTCATCGCCGACGACGAACGTCACGTCGCCGAAGGGCTCCAGATGATCCTCTCGGACGACGGGTACGCGGCGGAGATGGCCACAGACGGCGAAGAGGCGTGGCAGAAAGTCCAGTCGGGCGAGTTCGGGCTCGTCCTGGCCGACCTCAAGATGCCCGGCATGGATGGCCTCGAGCTCTTCGCCCGAATGCGCGAGCAAGGGATCGAAAGCGAGGTCATTTTCATCACCGGCGCCGGCACGGTCGCCACCGCAGTCGAGGCGATGCGTCGCGGCGCCTACGATTATCTGACCAAGCCCCTCGATCTGGAGCGCCTCAAGGCCCTCATCCCCAAGGCCCTCGACAAGTACCAGGTCAAGACGGCGAACCGGCAGTTGCAGGCGCGACTCGAGCGCCTGACCCGGTTCGGCGAGATGATCGGCGAGTCCGAGGAGATGCGGGAGATCTACCGGTTGATCGAGACGGTCGCTCCGTCGAACGTCACCGTCCTCATCACCGGGGAGAGCGGCACGGGGAAGGAGCTGGTCGCAAGGGCGATCCACGAGCGCTCCGAGCGCCGGAAAGGGCCGTTCATCGCCGTCAACTGCGGAGCGTTCCCGCGCGAGATCCTGGAGAACGAGCTGTTCGGGCACGAGAAGGGCGCCTTCACCGGGGCCATCAACGAAAAGCCCGGATGCTTCGAGCTGGCCAACGGCGGGACGCTCTTCCTCGACGAGGTCGCCGAGATGGAGCCTGACATCCAGGTCAAGTTCCTGCGGGCGCTTGAGCAGCGGTCGTTCCGGCGACTCGGCGGCAAGAAGGAGATCTCCGTCGACATTCGCGTCATCGCCGCCACGAACCAGGACGTGCGGGAGGCGCTCGAGAAGGGGAAGCTGCGGGAGGACGTGTATCATCGCCTGGCCGTCATGCCCATCGCACTCCCGCCGCTCCGCGAGCGCGGCGGCGACGTCCGGCTCCTCGCGGAAGAGTTCCTCCGCCTTTTCGCGAAGGAGCACAACCGCCAGGTCACCGGCTTCTCGGAGGGCGCGCTCGAGTTTATCGAGACCTATCGGTGGCCCGGCAACGTGCGGGAGCTCAAGAACGCGGTCGAGCGGGCCGTCATCCTCGCGAAGGGCGAGCTGATCGAACCCAGCGACCTCCAGCCGCGCAACATGGCGCTCGACGAGCGCGAGGTCCGGATCTCCATCGGGACCACCCTGGAGGAGGCCCAACGCGTCCTGACCCTCAAGACCTTCGCGTTCACCGGCGGCGACCACGGGAAGACCGCGCGGATCCTCGGCATCTCGGAGGCGGAGTTGCGCGAGCGGCTCAAGGCCCTCGTGGACGAGCCGGTCGCTGCCGAATAGGAATGCGATCCACCCATGAAGCGCCGACGACGGCGGTCGCGGCGCCTCCGAAGGAGGTCCAATGGCTGATTACGAAGAACTGCCGTACATCGTGGTCGAGCGCCGCTCCGGCGGCTTTGGCGCGTTCCTCTGGGGCGCGCTGATCGGCGCGGGCGTCGCGCTCCTCCTCGCGCCCAAGTCGGGCAAGGAGATGCGGCGCGATCTCCGGGAGAATGCCGAGCGCCTGCGCAGGTCGGCCGAGTCCGCCCTGCGGGAGGTGCAGGAATCCGTTGCCACGACGGTCGAAGACCTCCGGGATCAGGTCTCCGACCGTGTCGCCTCGGCTCGCCAGGCCGTGGAGGCGGGACGGGAAGCCGCCCGCCGCGCGCGCGCCGAGCTCGAGCGCCGCGTCGAGAGCGCGCGGGAGCAGTGGGGTCGCGGCAACGCGGGCGGGGATGGCGAAGCCGAGCTCGCCGAGGGGGACTTCGTCGGCTGACCGACGCCCCGATCCCTCGCCTCCGACGCAGACCGGTCGGCCATGACGCGATGGGAGCGGCTGAGCTCGGCCCGAGACGCGTTCCTCGACTTCGTCCGCGGGGTCTACAAGAAGGCCGACGCGGACAACATCGCATTCCTCGCCGGGGCGATCGCGTTCAACATCCTGGTCGCGGCCGCCCCGCTCATCCTCGCGGCGCTCGGGATCGCGGGCACCATCCTGCGCCTCCAACAGACGGATCCGACCGAAACCCTCCTACGCTACATCTTCGAGGGGCTGCCCCCGGTCAGTGAAGAGTTCCAGGCCATGGTCGGCCGGATCCTCCGCGGGCTCGTCGAGCAGAGCACGGGGCTGCTCAGCATCGGTACCGTCTTCTTCGCCTGGCTCTCCACCCGGCTCATCGGCACTCTCCGAACTGCGCTCCGGGAAGTCTTCGACATTCAGCAGGGGCGCGGCATCATCGCCGGGAAGCTCTTCGACATGAAGATGGTCATCGCGGCCGGGACCCTGCTCGCCCTCAACGTCGGCATCACCGTGACGCTCGAGCTGGTCGCCAGATTCGGCCTCGATGCCCTCGGGATCTCGACCGGCGACCTGCGTCCCTTCCAGCTCTTCTACGGGCGCGTCGTCGCCTTCCTCTCGATCTGGGCGATGTTCCTCCTCATGTACCGCTACCTTCCGCCCAGGAAGATCCACTGGAGCACCGCCATCGTCGCCGCCACCTTCGCCGCCGTGCTGTTCGAGTTGCTCAAGCTGGCGTTCGGGTGGTACGTGACCAACGTCGCCGACTACCGATCCACGTACGGCAATCTCGCCACCCTGGTGGTGCTGATCCTCTGGATCTACTACTCGGCCACGGTCTTCATCCTCGGCGGCGAGGTCGGCCAGGTATTTGCGATGCGTCGCATCCGGCGTCAGCAGAAGGAACGTTTGCGTTGAGTCGTCAGCAGGATGCGCAGGATCTCCGTCGCCGCCCTGGCCACGCTCGTGATCGCCGCCCGCCCCGCAGCCGCACAGTTCCCGGTAGACGTTCTTGCGACCGACCTGTTCGGGGACGCCGGCCGTGAGTTCTTCCTCGAGCCCCCGCTCCAAGTCGACGGTCGGTACGTCGTGATCCGCCTCGCGGAGAACCGCCTCTACGTCCTGGAGGGCCGTCGCGTGATCTGGTCGGCCCCCGTGGGCACCGGCACGGGTTTCCGCCTCGAGGACGGCGGCAGGTCGTGGCAGTTCGACACGCCGCGCGGCGTCTTTCGGGTCCAGCGCAAGGAGAAGGACCCCGTGTGGATCAAACCGGACTGGGCTTACATCAAGGAGGGCAAGCCGGTCCCGCCACTCAGTTCACCGGAGCGGCGAGAGAAGGGGATGCTCGGCACGTCCGCCATCTACATCGGCTACGAGCTAGCGCTCCACGGCACCAGCGAGCCGGAGCTCGTCCTGCGGCCCGACCCGGAGCAGCGGCGCATCTCCCACGGATGTATTCGCCTGACCAACGAGGACGCGCGCACCCTCTACCACCTCGTCGACGTCGGCACGCCGATTCTCATCTATTGACGGATCGCACGGGAGCCCCGCGCGGCGCCTTCCTTTCGCTCCGGGGAAGGGCTAGATTCCGAAGCCATGTCGAAATCGGCGGGTGATGGTAGAAAAGTCGTCGCGCGCAACAAAAAGGCGCTGCACGAGTACGATATTCTCGACTCGTGGGAGGCCGGCATCGTTCTCACGGGGCCGGAGGTCAAGTCCGTGCGCGCCGGGCGCGTCAACATGGCCGGCGCGTTCGCGCGGGTCGAGAACGGCGAGGTATGGGTCTACGGAATGCACATCAGCCCGTACGACCCGGCCAGCTATTGGAACGTCGATCCCCTTCGGCCCCGCAAATTGCTCCTGCACGCCCGCGAGATCCGGCGCTTGATCGGCGCCGTCCAGGAGAAGGGGCTCACGCTGGTTCCGCTCGATCTCTACTTTCGCCGCGGTTACGCGAAGGTGACGCTGGCCCTGGCCCGGGGGCGGAAGCTCCACGACAAGCGCGAGGCCATCAAGCGCCGCACCGCGGAACGGGAGATGGAGAGAGCCGCCAGGGGATTGAGATGATTCGCCTCCTCATCACGCTCGTGCTGCTCGCGATCCCGCACGCGCTTCTCGCGCAGGCGCAGGCGCTGCGCATCGAGGGGGCGGGCGAGCCCGCCGTCATCCCGCTCGCCCAGCATCGGGGGCATCCGGCGTTCCCGGTCACGGCGCTCCGGCGCCTGGGCGCCGATGTGCGCACGTCGCCCGAGGGCGCGAGAATCCGCCTGTTCGGCGACACGATCATCTTCGAGACGCACTCGCCGTTCTTCTTCGTCTCCGGACGTCCCCAGCAGCTCGTTGCGCCGGTGTACTCGGAAGGCGGGATCCTGTACCTGCCTCATCAATTCTTCGCCGAGTGGCTCCCCGCCCGGTATCGGGACCGGCTGCGCTTCGACGGCGGCGTGCTCCGCGTCCTGGACGGCGGGTCGGCTGCGGCGAACGCGACTTCCTCGCGCTCCACGTCGTCCAGCGCGGCACGGAACTCGAGGGCGCCAGCCGACAACAAGCGGGTCGTCATCATCGATCCGGGACACGGCGGCAGGGATCCGGGGAAGCCAGGGCCGAACGGGCTGAAGGAGAAGGATGTCGCGCTCCAGGTCGCGAAGCGCCTCGCCGACGAGCTCCGCGCCCGCGAGGGCTACGAGGTCCACCTGACTCGGACCACCGACACGCTGATCGCGCTCGCCGATCGGCCGCGCATGGCGAACGAGTGGAAGGCCGGCCGTCCCGCCGCGCTCTTCATCTCGATCCACGCCAACTCGGCCACGAATCCTTCCGTGAAGGGGTTCGAGACCTTCTTCCTCTCCGCCGCGCGCACCGAGGACGAACGCCGCGTGGCCGAGATGGAGAACGCCGCCGTCGAGTTCGAGGATGGCGGCGAGGCGGTCGAGAGCCACGACCAAGACCTCGATTGGATCCTGAACACCCTGCGCAACGACTTCTACCTCCGTGCCTCCAACGACCTGGCCGAGGTGATCCAGCGCAAGATCGGCGCGATCCACCCCGGGCCGAACCGGGGTGTGAAGCAGGCCGGGTTCCGGGTCCTCATCGGGGCGTTCATGCCCGCGGTCCTCGTCGAGCTCGCGTTCATCTCCAACCGGGAGGAAGCGCAGCTCCTCGGGAGTGCGACGTTCCAGAGACGAGTGAGTCGCGCGCTGGCCGACGCGATCGACGAATTCTTCCGCACCCACGAGCATCTGTGGGTGTCGGACGAGACGACCTGAGTTCCGGGGTGTCGACGTGAGGCTAGCACAGGAGCTCTTCGGGGCCGAGTTCCAGAACCCGGTCCTCCTCGCCAGCGGTACGTGCGGCTATGGGGAGGAGGTGTCGGAGATCCTCGACCTCGACGCCCTCGGCGGGATCGTGACGAAGGCGGTGACGCCCGAGCCGCGGGCCGGGAACCCCGCGCCCCGGGTCGCCGAATACGATGCGGGCATGCTGAACTCGGTTGGCCTGGCCAACGTGGGGCTGGAGCGATTCCGGGCCGAGAAGCTCCCGTGGCTCGCCCGCAATCTCTCCCGCGCCCAGGTGTTGGTGAACGTGGCCGGCGCGGCCGTGGAGGATTATGTTCGCGTGATCGAGGCGCTCGAGGGCGAGCCGGGTTTCCTGGGGTTCGAGCTGAACGTCTCCTGCCCGAACGTCAAGAAGGGCGGAGCCATGTTCTCGACGAGCGAAGAACTGCTCGCCGACGTCGTCCGCCAGGCCCGCGCCGCCACGCGTCGCCCGCTGATCGTCAAGCTGGCTCCCAACGTCCCCGACATTGGACGGATGGCCGAGGTCGCGGTCGACGCCGGCGCCGACGGTCTCACTCTAATCAACACGTTTCCAGGACTCCTCTTCGATCTCGAGACCCGGCGCCCCGTCCTCGGCGCCGGCGCCGGCGGCGTCAGCGGGCCGGGCATCCTGCCCATGGGGGTTCACGCGGTCTGGAAGGCACGGCAGCGTGTGGGCGTCCCGATCATCGGCGTGGGAGGCGTCCGCACGGCCCATGATGCACTCCAGTACATCTTCGCCGGCGCGTCCCTCGTCGAGATCGGCACCGCGAGCTTCTCGGATCCCCGCGCCGCCGAAAGGGTACTCTCAGGTCTGCACGACTTCGGCGCCCGGAACGGCGTCGCCGACATCCGGGACCTCGTCGGCGCGGCCCATCACGTTTGAACTGGCCAGTTCTTGCTGATCATGGCTACGACGATCGTCGCATTGGATCTCCCCACGGCCGACGCGGCCCTGGCGCTGGTGGACAGGCTCGGCGACGCCGTGGACTGGTACAAGGTGGGCGCCCCGCTCTTCACCCGTTCGGGCCCCGCCATTGTCGAGGCGCTCCACTCCCGTGGCAAGAAAGTCTTTCTCGACCTGAAGTACCACGACATCCCGAACACCGTCGCACAGGCCGTCGAGGCCGCCGCGGAGCTCGGGGTCGCCATGCTGACGCTCCACACCGCGGGCGGGGGCGCCATGCTCCGCGCCGCGAGGGAAGCCGTCGGTACTGACGGTCCACGCCTCCTCGGCGTCACATTGCTCACGTCCTTCACGGCCGGGGACATCGAACAGGTCTGGGACAAGGAGCTGCGTTCGATGCGCGAGGAGGTCGCGCGTCTGGCCGCCATCGCCGCCGAAAACGAGCTGGACGGCGTCGTCGCCTCCGCCCTCGAAGCCGAGGCGCTCAAGCGCCGCCACGGCGCCGAGTTCCTCGTCGTCACGCCTGGCATCCGACCCTCGGGGGCCGTCGCCGGCGACCAGGTCAGGACCGCCACCCCGGCCGAGGCCGTGCGCGCGGGCGCTGACTTCCTCGTCATCGGAAGGCCCGTCCTCCGGTCGCCGGACCCGGTGGCAACCATCGCGGAGATCAACGAAGAGATCCGCCGCGCCCTGGAGGTGAGCGCGTGACCGCGCGCGCGTTCGTCCTCGCCGCCGCTTTCCTCTGCCTCGGCGCCGCCACGGCCCAGGCCCAGGATCCCGAATTCCGCCGTGTGCTCGACTCCGCGAGTCGGTCGTGGGCACGCGGCGACGCCGACGCGATCGCCGCGCTCGCCACTCGCAACGGCCTCTTCATCAACATCGGCGGACGATCCTTCGGGCCCCTCGGGAACCGCCACGCCGCAGCGCTCCTCCGGGACCTCTTCGAAAGGCTCGGCACCGCTCGCCTCGAGCGACGCTCGGTGCAGTTCGTGGGCGGGCCCCAGCCCCGGGGCTACGGCGAGTTCATCTGGCGCACCGAAGGCGGGCAGGTGACCACCGTGTTCCTCGGCCTCGTCCACGGGCAGGACGGCTGGCGCCTCACCGAGATTCGCGTCTCGATCCCGGGATGGTGACCGCCCGGCTCGATTGGTTGTCGCCCGACCGCGCCGCACCGAGGCCGGCTCGGGGCGACTGGTCTTCCGTCGCATGATTTCCGGGACGCGCCCGCTCGAGCGGTTGGCCGTCGCCCGCGAGCTGCGCCGTCGTATCCTGCACCGGTTCGTGGAGGAAGGGGTCGCCATCCCGTTCCCGCACGTCACCGTATATTGGGGCACCGGCCAGAAGCCGTTCATGGACGCCTCCGGGGGCGGGGCCGCTCTGTTTCCGGTCGCGGCCAGGACGAGCTCCTCGACCAGGTGACTCGAACGAGAGGATGATTCCGGTATGGCACTGCGATTCTACAACACGCTCACCCGATCGATCGAAGAGTTCCGCCCGATCGAGCCCGGCACCGTACGGATGTACGCCTGCGGCCCCACGGTCTATCAGCTCCCGCACATCGGGAACTACCGGACCTTCCTCTTCAACGACCTGCTCCACCGCTACCTGGAGTGGAAGGGGTATCGCGTCAAGTTCGTCATGAACCTGACCGACGTCGACGACAAGACCATCGGCGGCGCCCTCCGCCAGGGTGTGAGTCTCGAGGCGTTCACGGAGCCGGTCATCCGCGGCTTTTTCGACGACCTCGATGCCCTGGGCGTCCGCCGTGCCGACGTCTACCCGCGCGCCACCCGGCACATCGACGCGATGATCGAGCTCATCCGCCGCCTGATCGATCGCGGCCACGCCTACGTGGCCGGCGACGGATCCGTCTATTACGACATCAGCTCCTTCGCCGAGTACGGGAAGCTCTCGCGCGTCGACCTCTCCCAGGTGCGCCGCGGCGAGCGCGTCGCGGCAGACGAATACGAGAAGGGCGACATCCGCGACTTCGCTCTCTGGAAGGCGGCCAAGGACGTCGACCGTCAGGTCGGCGCGGCCTGGGACACCCCATGGGGAATCGGCCGCCCGGGGTGGCACATCGAGTGCTCCGCCATGAGCATGGCCGAGCTGGGCGAGTCCTTCGACATCCACACGGGCGGCGAGGACCTCATCTTCCCGCACCACGAGGACGAGATCGCCCAGTCCGAGGGGGCCACGGGCAAGCCCTTCGTCCGGTACTGGCTCCACGTCAAACATCTCCTCGTCAACGGCGAGAAGATGTCCAAATCGAAGGGGAACGTGTATTCGCTGCGGGACCTCACCGGCCAGGGGCACTCCGTCGCGGCGATCCGGTACCTGCTCCTGTCCGCGCACTACAGGCACGAGCTCAACTTCACCTTCGACGGCCTCGAGCACGCCCAGGCAGCGATTCGCCGCATGCTGGACTTCGACGACCGGCTCGAGCGGACCACCACATCCGAGGACGCGCCCGCGTCCGGACTGCAGGAGGTCGCGGCTGCGGGGCTCCGTGCCTTCGAGGACGCGCTCGACGACGACCTCGACATGCCGGGGGCGCTGGCCGCGGTCTTCAACTTCATCCGCGAGTCGAACGCCGCCCTCGATCGGGCCACGGCGGTGCTTCCGGCGGATCTCCAGGCCGCGCGCCACGCCCTCGACCGCTTCGACGACGTCCTCGGCGTCCTCGGCCTTGCCCGCGCCGCGGCCAGCGTCGACGAGGAGTTCGCCGCCTGGGTCGAGGCCCGGTTGCAGGAGCGGCAGGCCGCCCGCGCGCGTCGGGACTTCGCCACGGCGGACGCGATCCGCGACGAGCTGGTCCGGGCCGGCGTCGTCATCGAGGACACGCCCCAGGGTCCGCGTTGGAAGCGGGCGCCTTGACATGAACTCCGGACTTTCCTATACTAGTGTTCTGTCTTGGCGCTGACGTAGCTCAACCGGTAGAGCACCTGCCTTGTAAGCAGGGGGTTAAGGGTTCGAGTCCCTTCGTCAGCTCCTCGCATGGGCGGGAGTAGCTCAGTTGGCTAGAGCATCAGCCTTCCAAGCTGAGGGTCGCGGGTTCGAGTCCCGTCTCCCGCTCTGCAAATCAGGATTCAGGCGCCAGGATTCAGCGTTCGGGGCCGGGTTCCGCCGAACGCTGGATCCTGAATGCTGATTCCTGTATTTCCGCTCGCGTAGCTCAGTGGTAGAGCGCTTCCTTGGTAAGGAAGAGGTCACGGGTTCAATCCCCGTCGCGAGCTCCTGGTGGAACCAGCGTTTGGGAATCTTCTGAGGGGAGACCATGGCCAAGGCGAAGTTTGAGCGGACGAAGCC
>VSDC01000348.1:0-3138 GCA_047459275.1 Gemmatimonadota bacterium | reverse complement strand
TGGGTATCCTGTGCATGCGCCACCTCACGACGAATCGGTGGAAAGAGTGAGACGCCGTCCTTCCAACGCCGCGGCCGCCGGCCCCTTCCGAACGCGACGCGGGACACACGGCGCCGCCGCACGATGTGTGGGCGCCCGCCTGTATGCGGCGCTCTGTCAGTCGATGTGAGGGAAGTCCTGGTACTCTCTGGCGCTTTCACGATGCGCCGCCCGACGGGGACTCCCGCCGGGAAAATCCGGTAACCGACGGATCAGACCCCGCTTCGGGCCAGGTCGGATCGTGCTCCTGGCAGGTGTGCGGTCGTTTTTTGGGTGGTGAACGGTTTCGGTCACGCTTGCAACTCGCGTGCCGGAGAAAACGGAGAACCGGCGGAGGCCCCGCCTGACGGCTACATGGGGCCCTCGCCGGCTCCGTTCGTGACTCGCTTGTCCGGATCGTGATGCGGTTCGCGCCGTTCTGCTGGATTTCGGCCGTGTGATCGCCGCCGCGGCCTGAGCCCGCCCCCTGCGACGACGACGCCCGGTCGCGCTCACCGGTTCACGGCCGCGTCCCTGCCGGGGATCAGCGTGAGATCCTGTCGCAGCCGCCACAACTCGCTCTCGGCCCGCAGCGCGGTCGCGAATTCGGCGGGGAGGGCGCGGCGGATCGCCGACGTAGGATCCCGGGCGTCGTCGTCGAACTCCGCCATTCCACCCCGCCAGACGAAAACCGCGAACTCGGCGTCCGTCCCCCCTGCGACGGTCTCGTAGACGGTGTAGGGAAGTAAACCCGCCCGCTCCGCGTTCTCCCGGACCCGGTGCAACACGGCCTCGAACCGCGCCTGGTGAATGAGTGGGAGCGTGTACCTCACCACCTCGACCAGCTCGCCGCCTTGTGTCCTTGCCTCGAGAGGGGCCGCGGTGCCCAGCTCGGGGCGCAATCGGACCACCCACTGGCCCGTCGCGCGGGCGTGGGGGAGGAAGGAGCGGGCGGCATGCGCCGCGTCCCCCGCCGGGTCGACGCGGTGGTCCAGCGCCGCGAAGGCGATCCCGAAGGTCCCGTCGACGAACTCGCCCATTCGCCTGCCGGCGACGATGTCCCACCCGTACCAGGACAGCGTGTCCCCTGCCGCGCGGTGCCACTCGAGGTGCGCACGGTACTCTTCGTCGAATCGCGCACGCTCGCCGTCGTGGGGGCGGTAGGCGTAGAGCATCCCGCCGACCGACTGCGCGGCACCGACCGACTGCGCGGCCAGGGGCGAGGCGAGAGGGAGAGCTGCAACCGTGAGCACGGCTACGGCGAACGCAGCCGGCGTGAGCCGGCGGGGCGCGGGGTCGAGACGTCGACCGAACATGTGGAAGCTCCAATGTGGGCGTTGACCTGTTGTCGCGCTGCCTCGTCGCGTATTCATAATCTGGATGGTCGTTACTTATCAATCGCATAAGGAGATTTTATGTCGACGATGCCGATGGGGACGGCGCCGGAGCTGCCCTACCTCGAGGTGTTCCGGGCCGTCTGCGACGAGGGCGGATTCACGGCCGCGGCGCGGCGGCTCGGCTGTACGCAGCCGGCGGTGTCGTACCAGGTTCGCAAGCTCGAGGAGGTGCTGGGCGTGCGGCTCCTGGAGCGGACCGGTCGGCGGCTGGTCCTGACGCCGGCCGGGCGGCGGTTCCGCGCGTTCGTCGACCGGGTCTTCGAGGAGCTGTCGCGGGTACGGAGCGAGTGTGCGGCGGGGCACCGCGTCGAGCCGTTGCGGCTGGGATCGGCGAGCGGGTTCGGTCGGTACGTGCTCCTTCCGGCGCTGCATCGCCTCCGGGAGGAGGATGCCGGGCCGCCCGTCGAGGTTCGGCTCGAGTACGAGGCGGCGGACATCGTCCTGGATCGGCTGGAGGCCGGGGAGTATGAGGCGGCGTTCGTGTACAAGCGGAAGGTGTCGAACGCCCTGAGCTACGAGGTCGTGTACGACGAGGAGCTGGTGCTGGTGGGGAGTCCAGCCCGGTGCGACGAGGCGCGGGCGCTCGGCCTGGACCGGCTGGAGACGCTGGAGGCGATGCCGTTCGTGACGTACGAGGAGTGCGAGTACGTGTTCGGCCGCTGGTTCGAGTCGAATTTCGGCAGACAGCCGACGTGGCTGAGGAGCGCGTCGCACTTCACCGAGCTGGAGGAGGTCCTGGACTTCGTGGCGCGGGGGGTCGGCCTCTCGGTGGTCCCGAGGGACGCGGCGGCGGAGGCATGTGCGATGGGTGCGATCCAGGTGCTTTACGCCGGATCGGGGGAACCGTGCTGGAATCCGGTCTACCTGGCCACTCGAGCCGGGGGCGAGGTGCGTCCGAGGGTCCGACGTCTGGCGGAGCTGATCGGAGCGAGAGGGGCTCCATCCCATTGATTTCGGGCGCGCTTGCGATGATCGGGGCGAGGTGCCAGAGCTACTCGACACCCGGATCGCGCGTGGCGCCGAGTACGTCCGGACCTACGTGCCAGGTGGCGAACGGTGGCCCGACGTCGCCTTGCGGCGCCATGATCTCGGCCCTCCGCTCCTTTTCCCTGCCTGACCCGGCTCGGCACCGCGCCCGTCACGGGACGCCGCGGAGTCGGGGGCGCACCGTCACGAGACCGGCAGGACGACCTCCCGATCGACCTCTCTTCCGCAGATCGTGCCCTTGTAAGAAAGGTACCCTTCGGCCGGCCTGGATACCATTGACCATCGTGCTGCGGGGCACGACGATGCCGTTCTCGTGACTCCAGATCCATGTCGGTGCTCTCGTCTTCCTGCGGCTCGGACGGACCCCTGCTGCAGGCGGCCGCGAGTCGGAACGCCAATCCGGAGTAGCGACCCGGCGGCGTCGGAGAGACCAATCGGACGGATCCGGAAAGCGTTTCGGGCCCGAGCACCATGTGCTCGGGCCCGAAACCGTGGGCAGCGCGCGGCGAGGCGCCGGGATCGGCTCACGTCGCCGGCCGACGGCGCCCCCAGTGCGCCGGCTGGCCGTCCGCCGGCGTCGCCCAGCGGATGAACTCGCGGATGTGGTCGTTCGCGGTGACCAGGTCCTCGTCGCGCAGGTACATCATGTGGCCGCTCCGGTAGAGATGGAGGCGGAACCGATCCCGCATCTGCCCCGAGGGATCGATGTGCCACATCGTGTACTTGGCCGAGAAGT
>VSDC01000347.1:0-3139 GCA_047459275.1 Gemmatimonadota bacterium | reverse complement strand
GGGCCGTCGCCCGCCCCGAAGGGGCCGTTCCCGACGGCCCTAATCGATTGCTCGCGGCTAGCGCACCAACTTCTCCGCCGCCCCGCGATACGTCCCGAAATCCGCCTCCGAGAACAGGACGAACCGCACCTCGTCGAACGCCCCGGGGTTCGCCTCGATCGTCTCCCTGACCGTCCGGAGCGCGATCTCCGCAGCCTTGTCGGTCGGGTAGCCGTAGGCGCCCGTGCTGATCGAGGGGAAAGCGACGGTCCGGAGCCCTTCGTCGCGTGCCACGCCGAGCGAGTTGCGGTACGCCGAGGCGAGGAGCTCGGGCTCGCCCTTGCCGCCGCCGCGCCAGACGGGGCCGACGGTGTGGATCACGCGCCGGGCCGGGAGGTTGCCCGCCGTCGTCGCGACGGCCTCGCCGGTCGGCAGGCCGTCGGGGTAACGCGTGCGCCGGATCTCGCGGCACTCTTCGAGGATCGCCGGGCCGCCCTTTCGATGGATCGCGCCGTCGACGCCGCCGCCCCCCATCAGCGTGGAGTTCGCGGCGTTAACCACCGCGTCTACCTCCTGCTCCGTGATGTCGCCCCGCACGAGGACGAGGCGAGTCTCCCCGATCCGATACTCGTCCCTGGGCATGCGCACCTCCAGGTGATCGAGACGCTTGCGTCACACTGTCTGATCAAAACGGCCAATCGCCGCAACGGTATCACCTGGCCGCGGGATACACCAGTGTGCAAAGGCGGGTCACGGGAGGGATGGAACAGCCCGGTGCGCGGGCGAGCGAGGGCATCGCTCGGCGTCACGTGCGGGGCGTCGCTGCCACGGCGAGCCGCGCACCCCGCCGACGGCCCATCCGCCGCGCGCCCGCCATTCGCGCGCCCGCCGAGCCCGCCGAACCCGCCGGGCGCGTCCTTTTGCTCGCCCGTCGAAGGGCCCCTATCGCACAACCATCGCCTCCTGGTGGATGATGGTTCGATAGGTGCATCTAATGCACCCCAATCGCACCATCATTTCGGGCGCTGGATTTCGTTGTGCGATAGGTGCACTCTATAGTCCCCAACCGCACAAGAAACATGCGTGTGCCGCCTGTTGTGCGCTTGGGGACACCGACCGGGGCGCAGATCATCGAACGGCTGCAGCCCGCGGACCGGCGACCAGCCACGCGAACCAACGAACAGCCCAGCGGACCGGCCACGACCACGCGGACCGGCCCCGGCCGAGCCCCTCGGCGAACGGCCACACACTTCGGTCACTGCCGCACGCGTCGGCGTCGGCCGCGAGCACCGGCGGACCGCCGCCCGCCCCGAAGAGGCCGCTCCTGCCGCGCCGGAGGCCACCCGCCGCGTCAGCGGCCGATCCCCGCCCCATGGGGGCCGACCCCCGCCCGACATGGCAGCACCCGCCCCGCTGGGGCCGCCCCCGCGCCGCGCCAGCGGCGCCACTTGGTTTTTCCAGCACACGACGTCATTATTCCGAGGGTACGATAACCAGCGGAATGCGATCCACGACGACCGCGCCATGACCAGACGAACCCCAATCACCACCCTGCTCGCCGCGATCCTCGCGCTGGCGCCGGCGGCGCAGGCCCAGGAGGCCCGTCGCATCGAGGTGCCCGTCGAGACGATCCGGCTGGAGAACGGGCTCACGGTGTTCCTGCACCGGGACGCGACGACGCCGACGATCGCGACGAACATCTGGTACCACGTCGGTTCGTCGGCCGAGAAGCCGGGCCGGACCGGATTCGCGCACCTCTTCGAGCACATCATGTTCGAGGGCTCGGCGAACGTGCCCGAGGGCAAGATCGACGAGTGGTTCCAGGAGGTGGGCGGCTCGCCGAACGGCTCCACGACGCGGGACCGGACGAACTACATGCAGAGCTTCTCGAGCAGCGCGCTCGAGCTGGCGCTCTTCATCGAGTCCGACCGGATGGGGTACCTGCTCGAGGCGATGTCGCCGGCGAGCGTGGACGGGCAGCGGGACGTGGTCAAGAACGAGCGGCGGCAGAGCTACGACAACCGTCCGTACGGGCTGGCGTCGCAGATCCTGACCGAGGCGCTCTACCCGCCGTCGCACCCGTACTCGTGGCCGGTGATCGGGTACATGGACGACCTCTCGGCCGCGGGCTACGAGGACGTCGTCGATTTCTTCCGCCGCTACTACGCGCCGAACAACGCGACGGTCGCGATCGTGGGCGACATCGACATCGAGGAGGCGAAGCGGCTGGTCGAGAAGTGGTTCGGCGAGCTGCCGCGGGGCGAGGCGATCGAGGAGGTGGAGGCGCCGCAGCCGCGACTCGAGGCGACGAAGCGGCTCCTCCTCGAAGACCGGGTCCAGCTCCCGAGGCTCTACATGGCGTGGCACACGGTCCCGGCGTATGCCGAGGGGGATGCGGAGCTGACGGTCCTCGCGCGGCTGCTCGCGGGCGGGAAGAATTCGCGGCTCTACCGTCGACTGGTCTACGAGCTCGAGATCGCCGCCGACGTCAACGCGTACCAGTCGGGCGGGAAGCTGGCCGGCGACTTCACGATCTCGGCGACGGCGCGGGCGGGGCACACGCTCGAGGAGCTGGAGCGGGTGATCCTGGAGGAGCTGGATCGTCTGCGCGAGGAGCCGCCGTCGGCGGAGGAGCTCGAGCGGATCGTGAACCAGTACGAGATCGGCTTCCTCGAGCAGCTCGAGCGGGTCGCGAGCAAGGCGGACCGGCTGAACGCCTACTACTTCTACACCGGTCGGCCGGACTACTTCAACGAGGACCTGGAGCGGTTCCGTCGCATGCGGCCCGAGGCGGTGAGGGAGATGGTGCGGCGGTACCTGGACCCGGATCGGCGGGTGGTGCTGAGCATCGTGCCGCGGGGCCGCACGGAGCTGGGGATCCCGGGGAGCACGCCGATCCCGCCCGACAACCTGATGCTGAGCCCGCGGGGCCGTGAGGCGGCCGCGGCGGGTGCCACGGAGGGAGGCCGGTGATGCGCGCGGGCGGGGATGGCGTGCGAGGCGCCGCGGATCCGCTGGCGGGCAGATGCGGCAGGGAGGAACGGACGCGAACCGTGAGGGCGACGGAGATGGTACTGACGACGACCGACATCGCGAGGCGTGGGCCCGTCCTCTTCGGGAGCCGCCGGGGCGTGCGGCGCACGGCGCGGCCGGCGTCGCT
>VSDC01000346.1:0-3144 GCA_047459275.1 Gemmatimonadota bacterium | reverse complement strand
GGCGACGCATCGTCCTGGTCCGCGCTCCGCGCTTCGGAGCGTGCCGGACGGCCCACCCGTCTCCCCGAATACGGAATCGCGGCGATCGGGGAATTCCCCGACCGCCGCCGGAGCGCCGCTTAGTTCCCGACCGTCTCCCACGCGACGAGCGGATCCCGGCCGGGGACCTC
Organism: Gemmatimonadota bacterium; assembly: GCA_047459275.1. Classification (GTDB taxonomy): domain Bacteria; phylum Gemmatimonadota; class Gemmatimonadetes; order Longimicrobiales; family RSA9; genus CALBZE01. The sequence continues at coordinate 2,974 of VSDC01000346.1, read as the reverse complement.
GTATCGGATCTCGACCATGTCACCAGGGCGATACTGGAGCACACGATCCCCGGGTGTCGGGTCGCCTTCCTCGGCCAGGAGCGCCACCGTGAAGTAGTCCAGTGTCGGGTACGGCCCACTCGCCGCTTGGAACACGTGACTGGGGTTTACGGATCTGACACCCGGCCACGAGCTCGCTTCCGATATCGCCTCGGACAATGAACCGGAGAAGATGACGACGAGGGCCACCGACACCGAGCTGTAGGTCTCGACCACGCGCCCGGGGAGTTCGGCGGCACGAGCCCGGAGCGCCTCGAGGTCCGCGTCCTCGGCCAAGACCAGGAGGAACTCGTTGCACGCGTGGAGGGGCGTGTCGTCGTCCCCGCCGCACAGGTGCGGGTGAAGGGTCAGCGTCTCGTGGTCGCCTCCGGGCCCGCCGACGCGGACCTCGACGGGGATCCGCTGCCGTGGGTTCGATCTGTACTTCGGGTCGGCGGGCAGCGCGACGATGTAGACGACTTCCCCGGTGTGGAGGTGGCGGGTGTCGAGCCTCAGCTCCTGTAATGCAGGACTGACCACCTCGATCGGTTCGGTGGACGACTCCCGGCAAGCGGCGAGGAGCGCCAGCGAAATTGGCACGATCAGCAGCCCGAGTGGCTTCTTGCCCAAGCGAGCGATTCCCATCTCCGCCTCCGTTCGCACGCGGAACCCCTGGACGACCACTCGACAGAACAACGCGTTGCGCCAGCGAAAATTACTCGCCTACCGGTTAGACCGTCGGTGCGAGGCCTACCCGGCATCGGTGGAGACAATTATCCTTCCCCGGGGATCGGGGATCAATAGTCGTATCTTGCCCACACACTACACGTGTCCGGGGCATGCACCACGGAGCGCGTGACATGGAGCGTGCGGCATGGGTAATCGACTCGTTGCCCTCGGCCTGGTACTGATCTCGTCCTGCGCGCCGCTCGGGTCGCGTCCTGCCGACTCGCCGGGCCGGCCGGTCGCACCCGCGGCCGTTGCGCTCCCCGACCGGTGGCGGGTGAGTCTCGACACCCGGGCCGTAGGAACCGTCGAGACCGTGATGTGGTTCGATTGGACACCCGATCCCTACGTCACTGCTCGCTCCCGCGAGGGCGCACTCCCCGTGGTCGTCGGGAGGTGGCGGTCGCTCCTGGCGCGGCTGTTCGGTGCCGATCTCGGGCAGGGTGCGCTGCTCCACATCCGTGAGGGTCGACTCACCGAACGGAACGACACGCTCTTCCTCGAGGGCCGTGTGGTGAGCCCGGCCATACGGCTACGCCTCCACGCGCACATCGCCGACCAGCGGCTTGAGGGGACCCTCACCAACGCGGCGGGTGAGCCTGCCGGACGCATCGTGGGATTTCCCTTCGAGACCGACCTGCCCCTGCGGGACTATACCTCCCTCGTCTCGAGAATTCGGACGGCGGCGGAAGAGTACCTTTACGATCCCGCCGTACTGAAAGAATCCAAATGGTCGTCGTTTTGGGAGAAAATCGATTCGCGCCTCCGCCGCGCACAGGACGACATCGAGGCCCTTTTCGCGGTCCACGACGCGGCTCGCGGGCTCGGGATATCGCACTTCGCGCTGCTCCGCGCTGGCGACTGGCGAGAAGGTGGAGCGACGCCCCGTAGGCAACCGCCGGTCGAACTGCGCTACCCCGCGGAAACTGTCGCGTACCTCCGGTTCCGCCATTTCGACCGCGCGACCGAGGAGGTCGACAGCGTTTTCGCCCGCATCGTGCACGACGGAGTCGAGACGCTGATCATCGACCTCCGTGGCGTGCCCGGCGGGGACCTGTCGGCGATGGCCGTCGCCGCCCACCTCTTCCCCGAGCCGGTCCTTGCCGGGGCTTTCGTGGGGCGGGCATGGTGGAAGACGCACGGCGCTCCCCCCAAACCGGGCGACCGGGAACTCCCGGTGCTCGCGAGCCTCGAGGTTGACGAGTTCTTCCAACTGCTCCGCGCGAACGGCGCCTTCGCGGGGCGCGTCGAGCCCAGGGCCCCCGTGTTCGGCGGCCGGGTTTTCGTCCTGGTGGACCGGCGCACGGCCAGCGCCGCCGAACCCCTCGCCCACCTGCTCGCCTCGACCGGCCGTGCGACGCTGGTCGGTGAGCGGACGGCGGGCGCGATGCTCTCTGCCGAGGAGATTCCGCTGGGTGACGGCTGGACGCTCCGGCTCCCGACCGCCGACTTCTACACCCCCGAAGGCGAGCGACTGGAGGGGCGAGGCGTGGAGCCGACCATCGCGGCGCCACCCGACCAGGCTCTCGAGATCGCGCTGCGCGTGGCGCGGCAGGAGTCTGCCAATACGGCGACTCGCAGAATGCGTGCGCCAGCTGCGCGGCACGCGCAGCTGGCGCACGTGTCTGTGGCAATATGAAGATGTGACGGCGTAATGAAGATGCGACGGCGTACGGCCCGCCCCGAACGGCGTTACGTCTTCGACCGCAGCTTCTCACCGCGACGGCGCTTGCGCATCATCCGCCGCTTCTTGCTCCCGATCTTGCGACGCCCCCTCCGCTTCTTCGGATATGCCATGAATAACGCCTCCCGTGAAATCGAGATCGTCGACCAATGGTCAGCCAGACCGGGCTCCGATCAGCCACGCGGGAACCGCAACGGTCGACAATATAAGCACCAGTTACACGTACATCCACTCGACCACCGACCACGCCGGCGCCACTCCGAGGAGCCGGCTCCCGACGTCACCCCCGATACCCCCACTCCCGGTCAGAGCGATCGCACGACCAGCCCGCGCCTCCGCGAGTTACACCCACACAAGCCAGGCGTTCAATGACCCAAATGGAGTATTTTCGTCTGGCGAGGCACCTGCGCGCAAGACCCCCACGGCCCTCGCGAATCGCACTGCGACCGAGAAAAAACGAGAACCCCGCTCAGTCTCCAAAGAACCGAGCGGGGCTTCGATTTCCGGCCAGTGGGCCTGGGTGGAGTCGAACCACCGACCTCACGC
>VSDC01000345.1:0-3156 GCA_047459275.1 Gemmatimonadota bacterium | reverse complement strand
AGTAGCGGGGGCGGGATTTGAACCCGCGACCTCCGGGTTATGAGCCCGGCGAGCTACCAGACTGCTCCACCCCGCGTCATGGTCAGGACGAAAATTATAACCGATCGTCCCGTTTGTGTCAACCCCGGGGAACCTCTGCGAAGGCCATTCCCGGGAGCCCAGAAAGATACATCGGACGCGCCTGGAGTCAAGGCCCGGCGGGGTCTCGCGAGGCGCGAGCGGCCGCCGGCGGCGCGGAATGAGCCGGCCGCCCGGGATGAGCCGGGCGGCCGGGATGGACCGGGCGGCGGAGGATGAGCCAGGCAGCCGTGGTCGCCCCCGTCGCCCAGGCGTCAGGACCCGGTGATCGCCGCGCGGGTCGCGGCGATGGTCTCCTCGGTGGGAGCGTCGGGCGGCTCCACGCGGGCGACCCAAGCCTCGAGCTGGAGCCAGGTCTGGAGCCGGCGCGCGAGCTCCATGGCCTCGACGCGGTTGGGCGTGGCACCGACCCTGACGCGGTGGAACGTGGCGCCGCGCACGGTCACGGTGCTGATCCAGACGGGGAGACCGAGGTTCCGGGCGCGATCCGCTAGGGCGCGGGCGCCGGCGGGATCCCGGTACGAACCGAGCTGGACGGTGAAGAGGGGTCTGGTGGCCACGGCGCTCGGTGCCGGGGCGGCGGCCGCGCGTGCCGGCTCGGGCGCCGCTGCCGCCGGGATCACCGGGTCGGGCCGGGCCGGCTCGACCGGCGTCACGGGCTCGGGCGTCGCGGCGGCGACGGCCGGCTCCGCCGTCTGCGGCTCCACGGGCTCGGCCGCCCGGATCTCTTGGGCCGTCACGGTCGCCGTGTCGCGCCGGGCCGGGCGCGGCGCGGCGAGGACGGTCGGCGTTGAAGCGGTTCGCTTCGTCCGGATCATCAGGGCCAGTCGTCCGACGACCTGGTGGACCGGGTGGAATTCCTTGTCCAGCGCCGGGTCGCCGAACGGGCTCTGGGGCAGGACGCGGTCGGCGACCTCGATCTGGAGGCCGATGGTGCTGGACGCGAAGAGGTCGGCTCCCGCGGCGATCGAGGCGATGGGCAACGTCACCGGGTCCTCGTAGTAGTCGTCCTGGGTGGGGTTCGCGTCGTTCGCGGCGTCGATGTGCATCACGCCGCCGCCCAGGGCGATGTACGGGGCGATGAAGCGACCGGGCTCGGCCGGGAGGAGCCGGACGAGGAGGCCGAGCTCGCCCGAGTACATCCTGTACGGCGAACGGCTTCCTGTCTCGAGCCGCCGGTCCGCGTACGACGCGCCCACACGGAACCCGACCCTTTCGCTGCCGGGCCAGTTGTCCACGTGGAACCCGGCGAGCCATCCGGTCTCGAACCTGGTATCGATGGCTTCCGAGGGGGAGAGCTCGCTGAACCACGATCCGCCCCCGTAGAGACCGAGCGCTTCACGGTGATTCTGGGCGGAGAGGGGTGTGCCGGAGAGCAGCGCCAAGCCGGCGATGGCCAGCGTCGTCAGGGGTTTGCGCATCACGAACTCCTTGCCACTTGTCGCGTCGTCACGATCGGCGGCCACCCGGACGGTCGAGCAGCGCCTCGTGGCCGGCCCGTTCGGTTGCAGGAATCGGGCAGGGATCGCACGCGGCGCGCTCGGAGGCGAAACGCGCCGGATCTGCGGGGAATTTGGCATGGCGCGCGTAGTTGGCGCAACGGCGCGGTAGGGGCGCGTTGTGCGAAAAATCGTTTCGGAATCGGAAAAACGTTAGGGCCGCGGATCGAGCCGGGTGCGGATCATCGGTGGGTGATGACGAACATCCAGCTCCGCAGGCGTCGGACGTGATGGCGCGCCGACCCGTGCGGGGTGATCGGGCTCGCCGTATACTTCGGGTCGTTGTGCGCGGCGCGGCCGGTCACGTCGCTGCGCCGTGCACGATCCGCGACTCCAGTCAGGAGGGCCGAATGCTGCGAAGGTTCGAGGATCTCCGTTTCCCGACATTCGTCCCGGGGCGTCTGGTCGTGCCCATGCTCCTCTTCGGCGCCGTGGCGTGTGGCGCGGCAGGCACGGCGGACGCAGAGCGAGAGGCGGCGGAGCGTGTGGCGACCGTCCGCATCGTCGAGCCCGTCGACGGCGCGGAGCTCAGTGGCGAGGTTCGCGTGGTGCTGGCGGCCGAGAACATCGAGATCGTGCCCGCGGGCGACACGCGGCCGAACTCGGGGCACCACCATCTGTTCCTGAATCGCGAGACGACGCCGCTGGGCGAGGCGATCCCGGTCGGCGAGCCGGACATCGTGCATCTCGGTCAGGCGCAGACGGAGTACGTGTTCCGTGACCTGGCGCCGGGCGAGTACACGCTCGTGGCGGTGATCGGGGATTTCGCCCACAGGGTGATCCCGCAGGTCGCGGACACGGTCCGGTTCCGAGTGGTGGCCGCGCAGCCCTGAGGCGGTTGCCGGGGGCGGGGTCGACGATCGACCCCGCCCCGTTCGATTCGCTCCGAGGGCGACCAGCGTTCAGGCCACGACCAGGTTGATCAACCGGTCGGGGACGAAGACCACCTTTCGGACCTGCTTGCCGTCGATGAAGCGGAGCACGTTCTCGTCGGCGAGGGCTGCGGCCCGGGCCTCGTCCTCGGTGATTCCGCGCCGCATCGGGATGCGCGCGCGGAGCTTCCCGTTGACCTGGACGACGAACTCGACGACGTCGACCGTCGCCTTCTCCGGGTCGTAGGCCGGCCAGTTGCCGCCGGGGACGGAACGCCATCCGGCGGGGCGAACCTGACCCTCCGCCTCGGGGCCGGTGGGGCGCTCGAAGATGCTTCGCTCGTGCCCCAGCCGCTCCCACAGCTCCTCGGCCAGGTGCGGCGCGAAGGGCGCGATCATGACGACGAGCGGCTCGACCTCGGAACGGTTCGCCTTCCGCCCGCCCTCACGGACCGCGTTCAGGTACTCCATCATCGCCGCGATCGCGGTGTTGTACTGGAGGTTGGCGATGTCCTCGGTCACCTTCTTGATCGTGGCGTGGAGCTTCTGCTCCAATGCGCCCTCGATCGGCGCGTCGCCGAGCTCGTCGACCGGGACCACGGTGTCCCAGAGGCGCTTCAGGAAATTGTAGGGCCCCTGCAGCCCGAGGTCGCGGAAGTCGCCGCCCTCCTGGTACGGGCCGAGGAACATCAGGTAGGTGCGGAAGG
>VSDC01000344.1:0-3167 GCA_047459275.1 Gemmatimonadota bacterium | reverse complement strand
GGATCGAGATCGCCGCGCGCGCCGTCGAGCTCGCGCGGGAGGACCTGCGGGTCCAGGAGGAACGCTACCAGATCGGCAACGCGACCATCGTCGAGCTCCAGACCTCGCAGGTCGCGCTCGCCGACGCGGAGATCGCATACCTGCGCGCCCGGCAGGCGCTGGGCGTCGCGATCGCCCGGCTCGAGGCGACGCTGGGCGAGCAGCTCATGTCGGATTCGTGAGTACACCCGCGGCCGGCGCCGTACGGCGGCCCGGCCACGTACGCCAGGGAGAGCTACGAGTGAAGCGCATCTGGAGGCGCCGCAAGGGGCGCGGCGCGTGGGTGGGATTGGTGCTCGCGGCCGGCGCGGCCGCGTGCGGTAACAGCGGCGAAGGGGGCCAGCCGGCCGGAGGTCCGGGCGGGCCCGGCAGGATGGCGGGCGAGAGGGCGGTGCCCGTCGCCACCGCGGCCGTGGAGGTCGGGACGATCGCCCGGTCCATCACCGTCTCCGGCGTCGTCCAGCCACTCCGCTCCGTCGGGATCAACAGCCAGCTCGCTGGCGCGGTGCGCGAGGTGAACGTCGAGGAGGGCGACGTCGTCCGCAGGGGGACCGTCCTCGCCCGGCTCGACGACCGCGAGATCCGCGCGCAGGTCGCCAGCGCGGAGGCCGCCTTCGAGGTCGCCCAGGCCACGTTCCAGCGGTCCGAGCGCCTCTTCGAGCGCCAGGTGATCACCCGCGCCGAGTACGACCGGGACCGCGCCGCGTACATGGCGGCCAGGGCCCAGCTCGACCAGCTCCGGACACGCCTCGCCTACGCGACCATCGAGGCGCCGATCAACGGGATCGTCACCGAGAAGTTCATCGAGGCCGGCGACATCGTCTCGACCCAGAGCCGTCTCTTCACGCTCGCCGACCTCGACACCCTGGTCGCCCGCGTGCAGGTCTCCGAGCTCGACGTCGTCGAGCTCCGCGAGGGCGCGACCGTCGACATCTCCCTGGACGCGTACCCGGACCGCCTGTTCAAGGCCAGGATCCGGCGCATCTTCCCGACTGCCGACCCGGCCACGCGCCTCGTCCCCGTCGAGGTCGCGCTCGACGAGGAGGCCAACGCCTACGCCCGGCCCGGGTTCCTCGCCCGCGTCCGGCTCGCCCTCGGCACGCGCAGCGGGGTCTTGCTCGTCCCGGCATCCGCCATCGTGGGCGACGCGGGCTCGCCAGCCGTCTTCGTCGTCCGTGAGGACCGCGCGTTCCGGCGCACCGTCGAAACCGGTCTGACCTCCGAGGGCCGCGTCGAGATCGTCGCCGGCCTCCAGCCGGGCGAGCGCGTCATCGTTGCGGGGCACAACTCCCTGCGCGACGGCGCGCTGGTACGGGAGACGCAACGCTCCGAACTCGCGCCGGCCGAATCCGGGATCGCCGCTTCCAACGCCGGAGGAGCCGATCAATGAAAGAGCAGGACGTGAAACGCCACGGGAGCATCTCGAGCTGGGCGATCCGCCGCCCCGTCGGCACGCTCATGCTTACGTCCGTCGTGCTGGTGCTCGGCGTCTTCTTCCTCTCAGGGCTCCCGCTCGACCTGCTGCCGCACATTGTCTATCCGCAAGTCCGGGCCGGCGTCAACAACCCCGGCGTGGAGCCCGAGGTGCTCGAGGAGACGATCGCCAAGCCGCTCGAGGCCGCGCTCGCCACGACCGAGAACGTGACCGCCATCGAGACCGAGATCCAGGAAGGGCGCGTCGGGGTCACGCTCCACTTCGCCTATGGCACCGACATCGACTTCGCGCTCCAGGACGCCTCGAAGAACCTAGAGCGCGCGCGCGGCCAGCTCCCCGTGGAGGCCGACCCGCCCACGATCTGGAAGTTCGACCCGCAACAGCAGCCGATCTACGAGGCCGGGTTCTCCTCCCAGACCCGCGACCTCGTCTCGCTGCGGGACTGGGTCGAGTTCCGCCTCCGGCCCCAGCTCCTCACGATCCCCGGCCTCGCTTCCGTCGACGTCTCCGGCGGGCTCGTCCGCGAGGTCCAGGTCATCATCGACCAGGAGCGCCTGCGCTCCTACGGGCTGACCGTCTTCCAGGTCATCCAGGCGATCCGCAACGCGAACCAGGACGTCGCCGCCGGGCGGATCAGCTCGCCCGAGCGGGAGATCGTCGGGAAGACCGCGGGGAAGTTCCGCAGCGTCGACGACGTCCGGAATCTCCTCATCCAGCTCCCCGGCGGGCGCCACATCCCGCTCTCGGAGGTCGCCACCGTCCGCGACACGCACCGCGAACAGCGGCTCTGGTCCCGGCTCGACGGCGTGCCCGCCGTCAAGCTCTCCGTCCGCAAGCAGCCGGACGCCAACACCGTGGCCGTGGCCGAGGCCGTCGACCAGCGCCTGCGTGAGCTCCGCGAGAGCGGCTTCATCCCGCCCGACATCGATTACGTGACGACGCAGAACCAGGCCGGCTTCATCCGCCAGTCGATCAATTCGGTGCGCGACGCCGCGATCGTCGGCGCCGCGCTCGCGATGCTCGTCGTCTTCTTCTTCCTCGGCTCGCTGCGCAAGACCTTCATCATCGGGACGGCGATCCCCATCGCGATCCTCGCCACCTTCGTGATGATGGGGCTCGGCGGGCTCACGCTGAACATCATCAGCCTCGGCGGTCTCGCCCTCGGCGTGGGCATGCTGATCGACAACTCGATCGTCATGCTCGAGAACATCTTCCGCCACAGCGCCGAGGCGAAGGACCCCGAGGACGCCGCCCACATCGGCGCCAACGAGGTCCAGAGCGCGGTCATTGCCTCGACGGCGACCAACGTGGCGGCGGTGGTGCCGTTCCTCCTGATCAGTGGACTCGCGGCCCTCATCTTCCGCGAGCTGATCCTGACCATCACCTTCGCGATCATCGCCTCGCTCGGCGTCGCGCTGACCATCGTGCCGATGCTCTCGGCCCAGCTCGCGAAGGTGCGCTTCAGAAGCGGCGTGAACCGGTGGCGCATCATCCGCGGCCTGGATCGCGTGATCGATTTCCTGCGTTCGTTCTACCGCCGCATCGCCTACCGCGCCGTGGTCCGCGGGCGCTGGGCCATCGTTGCCTGCGGCGTGTTGCTGCTCGCCGGCGCCTTCTGGCTGACCCGCGACCTCGGGACCGAGTTCCTCCCCCAGGTCGACAACGGCAACGTCAGCGTGATGCTCCGGCTCCC
>VSDC01000343.1:0-3179 GCA_047459275.1 Gemmatimonadota bacterium | reverse complement strand
ATGCGCGTCTTCGCCGACGACGGCGGTTACTACTACGACAACAAGTTCGGCAACGCCCGGAATCGCTGGCAGAAGCCCGGCGACGTGACCGACGAGCCGCGTGCGAGCTACCTCGGCCGCTCCGGCGCCCGTGAGGTATCCAGCCGCTTCGTCGAGGACGGCTCGTACATCCGTCTCCAGGAGGTCACGATCGGTTACCGCCTCCCGGCCAGCGTCACAGGGCTGCTCCGCCTCAGGAACGCCCGAATCTACGTCACCGGCCACAACCTCAAGCTGTGGACGGACTACAGCGGCTACGATCCCGACGTGAACAGCAACGGCTCGGGCTCGATCACCGGTCTGGGCACCGACTTCTACGCGTACCCGCGTGCCCGGACCCTCTCGATCGGGATCTCGGGCGGCTGGTGAGACCGGCGGCGCACAGGCTATCGACTCTGATCATGGAACGACATATGAGAACCACACGCCTTCTCCCGGTGCTGCTTCTCGGCCTGGCCGCGTGCGACTCGATCCTCGACGTCGAGCCCACGACGGCGGTCTCCGAGGAGCGCGCCATCACGGACCTGGCCAGCGCCCGCGCCGCTCTCGCCGGCGTCTACGACGCGCTGACCCACGACAACTACTACGGCGGCGACTTCGTCTACTTCACCGACCTGTCGTCCGACGACGTGAGGCACGCCGGCACATTCGCCTCCTTCGGCGACGCCGACAAACACCAGCTCCGGGCGGACAACGGCGACGTCCAGCGGATCTGGACCGCGATCTACCGCGCGATCGGACGGGCCAACGTGCTCATCCAGCGTCTTCCCGACGTCGAGATGAGCGACGCCGTGCGCGACCAGATGCTGGGCGAGGCCTACTTCATCCGCGCCCTCTCGTACCACAACCTGGTGAAGCACTGGGGCGGCGTTCCGCTCCGGCTGGAGCCGCCGGCGGACCCGGAGGAGGCCGCCCGGATCACGCGGGCGACCGTCGACGAGGTGTACGCGCAGATCCACGCGGACCTCGACATGGCGGCGTCGCTTCTCAGCAACGAGACGAACCCGCGCAGCGCGTCGCTCGGCGCGGTCGAGGCACTCCGCAGCCGCGTCTACCTTTACCAGGGGGAGTGGCAGAAGGTCGTCGACGCGGCGGACGCGGTGCTCGGTATGGGCTACGACCTCGCGCCGCGCTTCAGCGACCTCTTCGACCCGGACGGCGCGCCCACCGATGAGGACGTCTTCCGGCTGACGTTCACGCCGCAGGAGTTCAACTGGATCGGCTACTACTATCTCACGCGCCCGAACGGCGGCCGTTACGAGGTCGCTCCCGAGGACGCGCTGGTCGAGCTCTACGACCCGGCGGATGAACGTCTGGCGTGGTCGATCGGCTACGACGAGAGCGGTAGGATCAATTCGACGAAGTTTCCGACCGCTGCCGGCACCGAGGACTTCCACGTCATCCGGCTCGCGGAGGTCATCCTCAACCAGGCCGAGGCGCTCGCCCGCCTGGGCGGCGCCGCGAACCTGCAGGCGGCCGTCGACGCGTACAACCGGATCCGAGTCCGGGCGGGCCTTCCGGCGCACACCTTCGGCGTCGACGTGACCAACCAGGCCGAGGTGCTCGCGGAGGTCCGGCTCCAGCGGCGTCTGGAGCTCGCCTTCGAGGGCGACCGCTTCGCCGACATCGTCCGCGCCGGCGAGGCCGGCTGGATCCCGGAGACGCAGCGGCTCTATCCGATCCCGCAGGCGGAGCTGGACGTGGCGCCCGGGCTCACACAGAACCCCGGGTACTGAGCGGGTTCGGCGCGATCAATGCGAGGGGCGGCCGGCAGTCGCCGGCCGCCCCTTCCATTTTCCGCCACCTCGAGCCCGAACCACCCGTTCCATCCGTCCTCGCCCTCCACCGCCACCCGTCCCCGTCCTCGCGTGCCGCCCGCCGGTCCTCCCGGGCTTCCCATCATTTGACACTTCCCGATCCCCGGCCTAAGATCCCGGCCGTCGTTCAGTTCCTCAACAACCGAATCGTGTTTCTGGACGGAAGATCATGCCCCGTACGATCCGCGTCGCCCATTCGCCCGATTCCGACGACGCGTTCATGTTCTACGGCCTCGCCAGCGGCGCGGTCGACACCGGTGATCTGGAGTACATCCACGAGCTGCAGGACATCGAGACGCTGAACCGCCGCGCCCTGGCGGGAGAACTGGAGGTGACCGCGGTCTCGATCCACGCGTACGCCTATCTGGCCGACCAGTACATCCTGCTCCCCCACGGGGCGTCGATGGGGGAGGGGTACGGGCCGCGGCTCGTCGCCCGCGAGCCGCTCGGCCGCGATGACCTGCGCGGGAAGAAGATCGCGGTGCCGGGGACCATGACCTCGGCGTTCCTCGCGCTCAAGCTCTATTTCCCCGAGGCCGACACCGTCGTCGTGCCGTTCGACCAGATCATCGCCCACGTGAAGGACGGCCGCGCCGACGTCGGGTTGATCATCCACGAGGGGCAGCTCACGTACAAGGACGAGGGTCTCCACCTGGTGGTCGATCTGGGCCAGTGGTGGGGCTCGGAGACCGGCGGGCTCCCGCTCCCGCTGGGAGGGAACGTCGTCCGGCGCGATCTGGGGCCCGAGCTGATCGCCCGCATCTCTTCCCACCTGCGCGAGTCGATCGCCTACGGCCTCGCGAATCGAGCCGCCGCGCTCCAGCACGCGATCCAGTACGGTCGCGGCCTCGACGAGTCGCGCACGGACGAGTTCGTGGGGATGTATGTCAACTCGCGCACCCTCGACTACGGCCCCGACGGTCGCCGCGCGGTCCAGCTCTTCCTCGAGCGGGGGTACGAGGCCGGAGTCATACCACACCGCGTGACCGTGGAATGGGCGCCGTGAGGCGGTAGAGGAACCGCATCCGACCGCGCGTGTAGGACCGGGTCCGGCAGTATCCACGCAGGACCCGGTTTTCGTGTCTTCGAGCATCGCCCCACGCATCGCCGCGCTCTTCCTTGCCGCCCTCGCCGCCTCGGGTGCGACAGGGGCGGCCGAGCCCGCCTGCGCTGTCGTGGGCGACGTCGCCGAGAACGACCGGCTACGGGCGCTGGACGCTTGCGCCGCGGCGCGGGAGCGTTTCACCGAGCTCTTCGGCGCGCCAGTCCCGGAGGTGGTGATCTACCTCGAGGATCGGAGCGGCTACCGAACCGGCGTGCGTG